>JBQGEN010000226.1:0-18892 GCA_052039615.1 Sideroxyarcus sp.
GAGTACGACACACGTGCCGGGACCGTGGATTTTTTCGGGCAGGCGCGCGTCAAGCGCGGGCAGGACGACGTGCAGGGTGACCATATCGCCTACAGCACCCGTACTGAAGTGTTTCAGGTCAGCGGCGATCCGGACCATCCCGAAGGTCCGAACAAGGGCCGCGTCCATGCGGTGATTCAGCCCAAGAGCAAGGAGCCAGCCAGCCCCCCGGCGCCGAAAGATGCACCGCTTGCCATACAACCCAGCTCGACCCTGTCGAAACCGAAACCATGAGTGAACTCCGCACCGTCTCGCTGAAAAAGCGCTATCGCACCCGCACCGTGGTGCAGGATGTCTCGTTGTCCGTCAAGAGCGGCGAAGTCGTCGGTCTGCTCGGCCCCAACGGCGCGGGCAAGACCACCAGCTTCTACATGATCGTCGGCCTGATCGCGGCGGACGGCGGCGAGATCTTCATCGACGACCAGGACCTCACCCACTTCCCCATCCACCGGCGCGCGCGCCTCGGGCTGGCGTATCTGCCGCAGGAAGCCTCCATCTTCCGCCGCCTGACGGTATCCGAGAACATCCTGGCCGTGCTGGAGCTGCAGGGCTATGCGCCCGCCGAGATGGACGCGCGACTGGAAGCCTTGTTGAACGACCTGCATATCACCCACATCCGCGACAACCCGGCCGTGAGCCTGTCCGGCGGCGAGCGGCGGCGCGTCGAGATCGCCCGTGCGCTGGCCACAGATCCGCGTTTCATCCTGCTGGACGAGCCCTTTGCCGGGGTCGACCCCATCGCCGTGCTGGATATCCAGAAGATCATCCGCTTCCTCAAGGAGCGCGGCATCGGCGTGCTCATCACCGACCATAACGTCCGTGAAACGCTGGGCATCTGCGACCGCGCCTATATCATCAACGCCGGCTCGGTGATGGCCGAGGGCAAGCCCGATGAAATCATCTATAATGAGGGCGTGAGGAAGGTGTACCTGGGCGAGCACTTCAAGTTATAAGAATGCGCCGCCCACACACCAAAACCCGGCAATGAAACACACTCTCCAACTCAGGCAATCCCAGCAACTGACGCTGACCCCGCAGTTGCAGCAGGCTATCAAGCTGCTGCAACTGTCGACGCTCGAGATCAACCAGGAGACCGCGCGCCTGCTGGACGAGAACCCCTTCCTCGAACGCGAGGACGACAACACCAACCAGACCTACAGCGGCAACAGCAGCAGCGACACGCCCGCTCCCGTCGACCCCGAAAGCGCACCGGCCGAGACCGCCTCGCGCGACAGCGACAGCAGCGAATGGCCGGAACCATCCTTTTCCCAGTCCTACTCCAGCCCGGACGATGAGGATGAAGGCTATTCCGAAGTGGCCGCCGAACGTCCCAGCATGCGCGAGCACTTGCTCTGGGAGCTGAACATGAGCCAGATGGATGCGCGCGACAAGAAGATCATCGGCCTGCTCATCGACGCACTGGACGAGAACGCCTATTTGTCGCAGCCGCTGGAAGAGATATTCGAACTGCTGCCCGCGGAACTGGACATCACGCTGGACGACTTGGAGACCGCGCTGGTGCAGTTGCAGCACCTGGACGCGCCCGGCATCGGCGCGCGCAGCCTGCGCGAATGCCTGGCACTGCAGCTGTACGCCATGCCCGAAGACGTGCCCGGACGCGATCTGGCGCTGGCCATCGTGACCCATCACCTCGACCTGCTTGCGGCGCGCGACTTCAACAAGCTAAAAAAAGCCCTGCGTTGCGACGACGACGCCCTGCGCTGCGCCCAGGACCTGATCGTGCATCTGCAACCCAAGCCCGGCTCGGCATTCGAGCACCGCGCGGCGGACTATGTGGTGCCGGATGTGCTGGTGGAACGCCATGGCGGCATCTGGCGCGCACGCCTCAATCCCGAGGCGATGCCGCGCCTGCGCCTCAATCAGGTGTACGCCAACATCCTGCAGCAGCGCGGCGAGAAGAACGCGCAGGAGATGGCCGGGCAATTGCAGGAGGCACGCTGGTTCATCAAGAACCTGCAGCAGCGCTTCGAGACCATACTGCGCGTGGCGCAGGCCATCGTCGAGCGCCAACACCAGTTCTTCGAACACGGCGACATCGCCATGCGTCCGCTGGTGCTGCGCGAGATCGCCGAACAGCTTGAACTGCACGAATCCACCATTTCGCGCGTGACCACACAGAAGTTTATGCTCACTCCGCGCGGCATCTACGAATTCAAGTATTTCTTCGGTAGCGGTCTCGCCACCGAAGCGGGCGGCGCCTGTTCTTCCACCGCCATCCGCGCCCTCATCAAGCAACTGGTCAGCGAGGAGGATGCCCGGCATCCACTCACCGACAGTCGCATGTCCGAAATCCTGGCGCAGCAGGGCATACTGGTTGCCCGCCGTACCGTGGCAAAATACCGCGAGGGGATGAACATCCTTCCGGTAAATCTTCGTAAATCACTCTAACCATTAAGGAGCAGGCCATGAACCTCAACCTCACAGGACGTCACCTCGAAATCACACCGGCCATCCGCGACCACGTGACCAGCAAACTGGACAAGGTCAAACGCCATTTCGACAACGTGATCGACATCAACGTGATCCTGTCGGTGGACAAGCTGGTGCAAAAGGCCGAAGGCACCGTCCATGTTTCCGGCAAGAACATCTTCGCCGAGACTGAGGACAGCAACCTGTATGTCGCCATCGACGCGCTGGTCGACTCCCTGGACCGCCAGGTGCTGAAACACAAGGAAAAGCACACTGCGCGCCGCCACGACGAAACCGGCAAGCAGGCCACGGCGGAATAAGATGACATGGGGCAGCCAGCAGTGGCTGCCCCGGTTTTTTTCGTATCGGTGAAATAGCATGAGTCTGATCAGCAAAATTTTGGCCCCGGAGTGCGTGCTGCTGGACAGCGAATCCGCCAGCAAGAAGCGCGTGTTCGAACGCGTCGGCATAATGTTCGAGAACACGCAGCACATCGCGCGCAGTCAGGTGTTCGACAGCCTGTTCGCGCGCGAGAAACTCGGCTCTACCGGACTGGGGCAAGGCGTGGCGATCCCGCATGGCCGCGTGAAAGGCCTGCGAGACGCGGTGGGAGCCTTCGTGAAGATGCAGAGCCCCATCCCCTTCGATGCCCCGGACGGGCTGCCGGTGAATTTCATCTTCGTGCTGCTCGTGCCCGAGCGCGCCACCGACATGCACCTGCAGCTGCTGGGCGAACTGGCGCAGATGTTCAGCGACCAGTCTTTCCGCGACCAGTTGCAGAGCACCGACGACCCGGTCGCGATCCACAAACTGTTCAGCGACTGGCAGGGTTAAGCGCCATGTCCCGGGTCAACATCCGCCAGCTCTTCGAAGACAAGCAGGAACGCTTGGGCCTGACCTGGGTGGGCGGCGCGGAAGGTGCGGACCGGGTACTGGAGAGCGACACCGTCAATGCCTCCAACCGCGGCCTGATCGGCCACATGAACCTGATCCACCCGAACTGGGTGCAGGTCTTGAGCAGCACCGAACTGGATTTCCTGCACGCGCTTTCCCCCGCCGAACTGGCTGAAGCCCTGTCCAAGCTGGAACAGGGCCACCCGCTGTGCCTGATCGTGGCAGGCGACACCGAGATACCCAAGGGCCTGCTGGATTTCGCCAACCGCACCCACACGCCGCTGTTCCGCTCGCCGCTGGGCAGCGTGCAACTGATGTGGATGATCCGCCACTACATCGTCAAGGCACTGGCCGATTCGACCACACGCCACGGCGTGTTCCTCGACGTGCTCGGGGTGGGCGTGATGGTTACCGGCGACAGCGGCGTGGGCAAGAGCGAGCTGGCGCTGGAACTCATCACGCGCGGCAGCGGCCTGGTCGCCGACGACATCAACGAGCTGTACCGCATCTCGCCGGAAACGCTAGAAGGACGTTGCCCCGACCTGCTGCGCGACTTCCTCGAAGTGCGCGGTCTGGGCATGCTCAACATCCGCACCATGTTCGGCGAGACTGCGGTACGCCGCAAAAAAAGCCTCAAGCTCATCGTGCATCTGTACCGCCCGCCGTTCGACGATCTTTCCAAGCTGGAGCGCCTGCCCACCTCCGGTTTCGAGGAGATCCTCGGCGTCAAGATCAGCAAGGTGGAAATCCCGGTGATGGCGGGCCGCAACCTTGCCGTGCTGGTCGAAGCCGCCGCACGCAACTTCGTGCTGCAGCAGCGCGGTATCGACAGCATGCAGGAATTCATCAACCGCCACGACCAGCAGATCTACGGGAGCGGGATATGACCGCCCCCCACGATCATCGCCCGGGACGCGCAGCGGGTTAGCCGGGGCATCCTGTGCAACTTTTCCTGATCAGCGGCCTTTCCGGCTCCGGCAAGAGTGTCGCGCTCAACGTGCTGGAAGACAGCGGCTACTACTGCGTGGATAACCTTCCCGCCGAACTGCTGCACGTGCTGACCAATAATCTGAAACTGGCGGGCGTCAAAAAGGTCGCCGTCAGCGTCGATGTACGCAGCGGCAACAGCGTCGTGCTGCTGCCGCAATACATCGACAAGCTCCGACAACAGGACATCGACGTGCGCCTGCTGTTCCTCGATGCCAAGGACGAGACACTGGTCAAACGTTTTTCCGAAACGCGGCGCCTGCATCCGCTCAACGATGGCGTGAAGACCCTGCCGGAATGCGTCGCTCTGGAACGCGAGCTGCTGGCCGAAATCGCCAACATCGGCCACCACATCGATACCAGCGATCTCAATGCCAACGCCCTGCGCGCCTGGATCAAACAGTTCATCGCGCTGGACCGCGCACGCCTCACCCTGCTGTTCGAATCCTTCGGCTTCAAGAACGGCCTGCCGCTGGACGCCGACCTGGTGTTCGACGTGCGCAGCCTGCCCAATCCGCATTACGATCCCGTACTGCGCCCGCTTACCGGGCGCGACCTGCCGGTGATCGATTTCCTCGACAACACGGCGCAGGCGCAGAAGATGTACACCGACATCCGCGACTTCGTCGAAACCTGGCTGCCCAGCTTCGTGGCCGACAACCGCAGCTATCTCACCGTGGCCATCGGCTGCACCGGCGGGCAGCACCGTTCGGTGTATTTCGCCGAAAAGCTGGCGCAACATTTCAAATCGCAGCAGCAGGTGCTGCTGCGTCATCGCGAACTCACGCAGCAAGCCTGACCGTGTCAGTGCATCGCCACATCAAGCCCGGCGACTACCTCACCCTGCTGGCCGGCATGCTGTTCACGGTGTGGATATCGGTCACAGTCTGGTCCGGCAGTATTGCAGACACCGCGCTCATCCGCAGCGGCGGCAAGGTATTCAAGGAAGTCCCGCTGTCGCGCGACCAGCAGATCGAAGTGCCCGGTCCGCTCGGCGTGAGCATCATCACCATCGAGAAACGCCGCGCGCGCATCAGCTCCGACCCCAGCCCCAGGCAATATTGCGTGCGCCAGGGCTGGCTGCAGCAGGCGGGCGAGATCGCTATTTGTCTGCCAAACGAGGTCAGCGTGGAACTGACGGGGGGGGAGAAGAAGTATGACAGCCTCAACTATTAAGCTCGACGCCACACCCGAAGACCATCACATCGCCAGGATGGCGGCCGTCGCGCTCGGCCTCACCGTGCTGGAGAACGCCATCCCCTCGCCACTGCCCGGCGTCAAGCCCGGGCTAGCCAACATCGTCACGCTCATCGTGCTGGCGCGCTTCGGCTGGCGCGCGGCCGCATGGGTGTCGCTGCTGCGCGTGATCGCGGGCAGTCTTCTGTTCGGCAACTTCCTGGCGCCCGGATTCTTCCTCAGCCTCTCCGGCGCCGTATGCAGCCTCGCCGTACTCGCACTGAGCATGCACTTTCCGCAACGCTGGTTCGGCCCGGTGACCGACAGCGTCCTCGCCGCCTTCGGCCACATCGCCGGGCAAATGGCCGTGGTCTACGTCTGGCTGATCCCGCACAGCGGTATCGCCTACCTCATCCCCATCTTCGCCACCGCTGCACTGGTGTTCGGCACGGTGAACGGCTTGATCGCGGCAAGATTCATGGATAATGGAGACAAACCCAAACCGGAACCACAACCATGAAGACGATAGCGTTAGCGCTCACCGGCGCCTCCGGCCTGCCCTATGGCATACGCCTGCTGGAATGCCTGCTGCAAACCGGGCAGCGCGTGCATCTCATCTATTCTCAGGCCGCGCAGATCGTCGCCAAGCAGGAACTCGATTTCACCCTGCCCAGCCGCCCGCAGGATGCGGAGCAATTTTTCAAAGAGCGTTTCGGAAAATTCAGCGGCGAACTCAAAGTGTTCGGCATCCAGGACTGGTACGCCCCCATGGCCTCCGGCTCCAACCCCGGCGACGCGATGGTGGTCTGCCCCTGCACCATGGGCACGCTGGGCAAGATCGCGGGCGGCGTCAGTGACGATCTGATCTGCCGCGCCGCCGATGTGGTGCTGAAGGAGAAACGGACTTTGATATTGGTGCCGAGGGAGATGCCGTTCTCGGCGATTCATCTGGAGAACATGCTGAAGCTGGCGCACGCGGGGGCAGTGATCATGCCGCCGAATCCGGGGTTTTATCATCATCCGGAGAGTGTGCAGGATATGGTGGATTTTGTTGTTGCCCGCATACTCGACCATCTTGGAGTGGAGCAGACGTTGATTAAGAAGTGGGGTGAGTGACACCACACCGTTCGCCCTGAGCTTGTCGAAGGGTCGCCGCGAAGAGGCGTGCTGAATGAGCGAGCAGCTTCGATCATAAGCAAAACCGTCGGGGGTTGCCCGACGGTTTTGGGTTTGAATTAAACCAACCAGCTGGCTTCGCCCATCCTTCGACAAGCTCAGGACGAACGGCCTATTTGAGTTTCCCCAACATCGTCCTCACCGGCGTCGGTATCGCCGCCCCCAACGCCTCCCCCACCTCCAGCCACACACTACCCGGTTGCGCGACACGCAACGGTTTTTGCGCAAGCCGAACCATCAACGGCGTGATCTGCAACTTGAAATGCGTGAAGGTATGCGTGAACGTCTCCAGCTTCTCTCCGCCAATCGCATCCATCCCATTACGCAAGAACCAATCCCGCGCCGCATCCTCATCATCGAACTGTGGCGGACACCACAACCCGCCCCAGATACCGCTGCCGGGCCGCTTCTCCAGCAGGATGTCGTTGCCGTGCATCAGCAACAGGAAAACGGCATGCCGTTCCGGCACAGCCTTCTTCGGGCGCGGTGTGGGCAGCTCGCCGGTGCGCTCGGTCTGCAGCGCAACGCAATCTTCCTGCACCGGGCAGACCACACATTTCGGCCGGCTGCGGACGCAGACGGTGGCGCCCATATCCATCAATGCCTGGGTATAGATGGCGACATCGCCTTGCGGCAACAAGGCTTTGGCTTGCTGCCACAGCTGCTCTTCCACCTTCTTCTCGCCGGCCCAGCCTGCGATGCCGCAGTAACGCGCCAGCACGCGCTTGACGTTGCCATCTAGTATCGCGCGGTTCTCGTGATAAGCCAGCGCGCAAACGGCTGCGGCGGTGGAACGGCCGATGCCGGGCAGTTCTAGGATGTCTTCAAATTTGCGCGGAAATTCGCCGTTGAATCTTTCGATGATGATCTGCGCCGCCTTGTGCAGGTTGCGCCCGCGCGCGTAGTAGCCGAGTCCGCTCCAGTGCGCGAGCACTTGCTCTTCACTGGCGGCGGCGAGTGCCGCGATATCGGGAAAGGATGCGACGAAGCGCTGGTAATACGAAATGACCGTGGCGACCTGTGTCTGCTGCAGCATGATCTCTGACAGCCACACGCGGTAGGCGACCTGCCCCTGCCAAGGCAGGTCGTGGCGGCCGTGCGTGCGTTGCCAGGCGATGAGGCGGGATGCGAAAGAATCCAAAGTCTAGCCGCCGGGACATTGAGACACGGGGAAAAACAAAAGGCCCTTCCTGCTGCTTTCTCTGTGCATCTCCCGGTATCTCCGCGCCTCTGTGGTGATGGCTTTTATTTGAACAGCCCTTTCAGGCTCCGCTTCAGTTCTTCGCGTGCCTTGGCCTTGGCATCCTCCTTCAGTTGCTCTTTCTTTTCGTCGAGTTTCTGCTTCGCCACATCCTTGAGCAGCGCGGCATAGTCGACCTTGAACTTGAGGTCGTCGAACGGCCCATACACGGTCACCGGCAGGGTGGCCGTCCGGCCTTGCTCGGTTTTGGCGAAGATGGCCTTGGCGTTGTAGTTAATGCGGTCGTGGCCGACGTCGATGTCGCCGTTGCCGGTGATGCGCAGCACGGTGGACTTCACCGCCAGGTCGTCGTTATGCGCCACGCCGTTCTTCACCTTGAAGCTAGCCTTGAATTCGCTGAAGTCGGTCTTCTCGTTCTTGTCCACGCCTAGCGTCTGGGTAGTGGTACTCTTGCTCAAGCTCTGTATCCCTTGCACCAGTTTGGCGAGATCGATGCCCTTTATCGCGCCGTTCGCCAGATCCACCGATGCGCTCCCGTTCAGCGCTTTCTTCAGGCCACTGACGATGTTGCCCTGCGTGGCGAGGTCGAGCATGACGTTACCCTTGCCTTCGAGCAGTTCCAGATCGGCGGCATCCTTCATCAAGGGCGCGATCTCGACGCCGGTCAGCCTCTCTTGGATGGTGAAGCGGTTGTTCACTGCATTCAAGCTCACCTTGCCGTCCATGCGGCCCTTGTACAGCCTGGCGGAAAGCGGTGCGATGTTGACCAGGCCGTCCTTCGCCTTCAGATCCACGCGCAGTTGCGCGACCTTGACGTTGGCCGCCTTGAGCGCGCCGATACGCAGACTGCCCTCCACGTTCAGCGTCTTCAGCGCGGAAAGGTCGAACGGCTGTTCCGGCCCGGCCTTTTTGCTCTTGTCGTTTTCCTTCTCAGCGGCAGTCTTCTGCGGCAGGTAGGGATCGGCGTCGAACTGGTCGATTTCCAGGTCGTAGCGGATCACCGGCACCTTGAAATTGTTCACCGCCAGCTTGGCCTTGATCTGGCTTTGCAGCAGGCCGCCCGCCAGATTGGCGTGGATGCTCTGCCGGCCGAGATCGGCCTGGATACTGCCTTTCAGTTCGCTGTCGATGCTCTTGCCCGGCAACTTGGCGCCGGTGGCGTTGAGCGCCAGCTTCAGATCGGACAGGTTGAACTGTTGCGCCTCGATGCTGCCGGTGACCGGTGAAGTGAACCTCAGCTTGAAGGCTTGCTCGGGCTGGTTCACGTCCACATCCAGCGCCAGCGAACTGACCTTGAACGAACGCGCATTGCCATCGACGTCCGGCAGCATCAGCGCCGCGACGATATTGCCAAAACTCCCGTCCAGCTTCGCATTCAGCGCGACCCGCTGACCGCTGAATCTGTCCTTGGTCAGGCTCAGTTCGGGTGCGTCCAGCCTGGCATCGAACCTGTCCCTGCCCTGCTGTCCGCTCGCGGTGAGCGCGAATTTCTGCAGCGAGAATTCCTGCGTGTCGGGATGCGCGGCGGCATCGCCGCTGGCTTTCACCGCCAGACCGGTGATATCCAGCGCCGCGCCATCGGCCTGCAGAATCAGCCCCTGCACCTGGTATTGATTCTTTTCCAGATCGAAGGTGAGGATGGTGCTGGCCTTCGCGGCGATGTCCAGCTTGGGTTTGTTGGCCTCGATGTGCGCGGCGAAATCGATCTTGGTCGGCACCCCGTTGGCGATGCGCCCGGACCTGAGGCTCAGATCCTGCACGCTGTAGCGTGCGCCGTTAGTCTCGTCACGGTAACTCAATGCTGTCCTGTCCAGCTGCACCGAAGCGATGTCGAACCGCATCGGCGCAGCTGTTGCGGCCGCAGGTACGGGTGCCGGTACGGCGGGGGCCGCCTCCCTGCCTAGCAGATCGTCGAGATTGGTCTTGCCGTTCCTGTATTTGATGAACCGGGCCTTGACGCCGCTCACTGCGACCTCATCCACCACGACCTGTCTGGAAAGCAAGGGCATCAGCTTGACGGAAACGCTCGCGCTCTCGACCGAGACGAACTCCTGATCGCTCTGGTATTCGGACAGCGACACCTGGCCGAGACTGGCGCCGATGCTGGGAAAGAAGCGCAGCTTGATATCGCCGTCCAGCTTGAGGGTGCGCTGCTTGTTGTCCTTCACCGCCTGGATGATCTGCGGTTTGTAGGAGTTGGGATCGAAGGTCAGCGCGATGTAGGCGACCGCCGCGGCGACCAGTGCCAGCATCGCGCCCAACGACAGCAGGCCGTATTTGAGATATTTGTTCATGCCGCCACCCATCAGCGATTGTCGATGGCGGAATTATAAGCGATTGAAAATCTTCAATCCGGCAACGCGATCTTGTTGTCGGTACTGTACTGGTAATCCTTGAAGATGTGTTCGGCAGTCAGTATCCGGTAGCTGCCGTCGGCGGCCTTGCGTGTGGTGTCCTTGAGGCGATAGGTGTAGTGGCCGCAGGTCCAGCACTTGAAGTTGCGCATGTGCGTGCACAGGCAGGTCTTGTCGAACACCTGGATCTTCTTGGCGTCCGGATGCAGAGCCACTTCGCGGTTGTAGGAGTCGATATAGTCGCAATGGCCGTTGGCATCCAGCAGATAGCCGTAGGATTCGCACCCGGGACGGATGCCGGAGCCGATGGACGGGCTGTTTTTCAGCATGCGCATCGGGTAGCCGGTGGGCGAAGTACCGTTCACTTCGATGTCGTTCTCGCTGGCCTTGAAATACTCCTGCTGCACGTCCGCCGGCAAGCCGCATTCCTTGGCCACCGTGAAGCGTGTGGCCACCTGCACTGCCGCAGCGCCTTCTTCAAGGTAGCTGGCCGCGTCGCTGCCGGTAAAAATGCCGCCGGCGGGGATCACCGGGATGTCCAGCTTCTCGTCGCGCAGGTACTGGTGGATCTCGTTGGTGATCGTGCGCAGGTCATGCTTCACCCAGTCGTCAATGGCGAATCCGAGGTGCCCGCCCGCCAGCGGCCCCTCCACCACGATGAAATCGGGCAGGCGCTGGGTGCGCGCGTTCTTGCGCAGGAACAGTTGCAGCGCGCGCAGCGAGGAGACGATGATGCCGAGTTTGGCGTCGCGGAAACGCGGATGGTCTTCGATCATCGCGAACGAGCCGAGATGCAGGCCTGCCGCCAGCGTGATGCCGTCGATGCCGGCGGAAAGAGCCTCCCACAGCCGCACCTTGAGCGTCTCCTTGGGCGCGTTCATGGTGAGCTTCTCCATGCAGTTGATGAAGATCATGCCTGAGCCGCGCTTGGCCTCCATGGTCTTGCTCACGTGCAGGCGGGTGGATTCGGCGATATGACCGAGATCGAACTTGACCTCCGCTTTGCTGGAGTTGTCGATGTTGTATTTGTATTGCAGGAGCTTGGTCTTGACGAAGTCGGTGTCGTAGCGACGATCCGAAACGGTAGGCAGCATGGCATCCGAAATATGCCCCACGCCGCCCAACCGGGCCGCTTCCAGCGCCAACTCCGCGGTGGAGATGTCCACGCCCATGCCGCCGATCATGATCGGTACCAGCTCTTGTTTGCCGAACTTCAGGCGAAAATCATCTACACGTTTCATTGTTTCTCTCGCTCCTAACGAGGGGGCATTTTACCCCAAAGCGTCGGTTATCCCCCCGCTTTGCAGCCTGCGGCGGATAGCGCTGACTTTAATATTTGCCTATATGACTTTGGAATAGCGTGCGTGTTCCTGTTTCGCACGCAAATACTTGTCGAAGACCATGCAGATGTTGCGGATGAGCATGCGCCCCTTGGGGGTCACGCTGATCCATTGCGGCGAGAGTTCGAGCAGTCCTTCTTTTTCGTATTCGGCGAGTTCTTTCAGTTCGGTGGCGAAATACTGGTCGAAATCGATCAGGTAGGCGATGTTGAATGACTCCTTCGATATCTCGAAGTGGCACATCAAGGCCTGGATGATCGCGCGGCGCACCAGGTCGTCGGCATTCAGCTCCATGCCGCGCATGATAGGCAGCGTGTCGTTGTCCAGCGCATCGTAATATTGCTCCAGCTCGCGGAAGTTCTGGCTGTAGGTCGGGCCGACCTTGCCGATAGAGCTGACGCCCACCGCGATCAGGTCACAGTCGGAGTGCGTGGAATAGCCCTGGAAGTTTCGATGCAAACGCCCTTGGCGCTGCGCGACGGCCAGTTCGTCATCCGGTTTGGCGAAGTGGTCCATGCCGATATACACGTAGCCGGCGTCGGTCAGCGTGTTGACCGCCAGCTTGAGGATGTCGAGCTTGGTCTGCGGCGCCGGCAGGTCTTCCTCGTGAATGCGGCGCTGCGGCATAAACAGCTTGGGCATGTGCGCATAGTTGTAGATCGATAGTCGATCCGGGTTCACCGCGATGACCTTGTCGAGCGTGGTCTTGAAGCCGTCGATGGTCTGCTTGGGCAGGCCGTAGATGAGGTCGATGCTGACCGACTGGAAGCCGTTGGCGCGCGCCGCTTTAATGACCTGCAGCGTCTCTTCCTCGCTCTGGATGCGGTTGACCGCCTTCTGTACTGCCGGGTCGAAGTCCTGCACGCCGATGCTGATGCGATTGAAGCCCAGTTCGCCCAGCAGCGCGACGGTGGCGTCGCTGACCTTGCGCGGATCGATCTCGATGGAGTATTCGCCGTCTTCCACCAGCTGGAAATTCTTGCGGATGGCGCCCATCACCGCACGCAGCTCGTCGTCGCTCAGGAAGGTCGGGGTCCCACCACCGAAGTGCAGCTGTTCGACGCGGCGGTCGTTGCCCAGCAACCCGGCCTGCATCCCGATCTCTTTGATGAGGTAGCGTACGTACTGGTCCGCCTTGCTGAAGTCCTTGGTGACGACCTTGTTGCAGGCGCAATAGAAACACAAGGTGTTGCAGAACGGGATATGGACGTACAGCGACAGTGGGCGGCTGATGCCGCCGACCTCGCGCTTGCGCACCCAATGGGCATACATCTCGGCATTGAATGCCTCGACGAAGCGGTCTGCCGTGGGGTAGGAGGTGTAGCGCGGGCCATTCTTGTCCAGACGGCGGATCAGATCCAGATCGACTTCCAGCTGGGAGCTAATTTCTTTGTTCATTGCCATGGGAATACTTCAAATTGTTCGTTTTCGGAATGTGCCAGCATACCGCAAAATGCGTTTGATATAGGTCAAAAACCATGTCATATTGCCAAACTGGAGAGTATGACCATTATAAGATTCAAGTGCAAAACGCTGTCGTAAAACCCTCTTTGCGGGTTGCCTGCTCATGCTGCAACCTGCGCGAGTTGTGCCTTCCCGTCGACCTGAACGGCGCCGAGATGTTGCGCCTTGACGCCTTGATCTGCAATAAGCGCGCTTTCCGGCGCGGCGAGTACCTCTTCCACAGCGGAGAACGCTTTCGCGCGCTGTATGCGATCCACGCCGGATTCTTCAAGACCCAAGTGCTGCACGAGGACGGGCGCGAGCAGGTGACCGGCTTCCAGATGCCCGGCGAAATCATCGGCATGGACGCAATCTGCTCGGATATCCACACTTGCGACGCGGTGGCGCTGGAAGACGGCGAGATATGCGAGATCCCGTTCGACCGCCTCGTGGACCTGAGCCGCGAACTGCCCAGCCTGCAGCGGCATCTGCACAAGATAATGAGCCGCGAGATCGTGCGCGACCAGGGCATCATGATGCTGCTCGGATCGATGCGCGCCGAAGAACGCCTGGCGGCCTTCCTGCTCAACCTGTCGCAACGCTTCAGCGCGCGGGGCTACTCGCCCTGCGCCTTCCATTTGCGCATGACCAGGCAGGAAATCGGCAGCTATCTCGGGCTGAAGCTGGAGACGGTCAGCCGGACCCTGTCCCATTTCCAGGAGCACGGGCTACTCAACGTCCGGGTGCGCGAGGTCGAGATCACGGACATACTGCGTTTGCGCAACTTCGTCGGCGGCACCTGAAGGCAGCATGCGTCGTTTCGCTGCCCCCCGACCGGTCGCAGAAACTGGTATCCTATTGTATATAACTAGCTTCTATAACCAGACTGACCGAGGGAGACCACCATGCACCAGCGATTCGATATAGCAAAAGAGGAGACGTTCCGCGCCAAATGGCCGCACGAGATATTCCTGATCAACTTGGTATTCAACCATATTCTGGTGTTCGCCTCCACCTTCGGCGTATTCAGCACCTTCCCGCTGATGGTGCTCGTCGTTCCGGTCACCTCATTCGCCATCACCGGCTACATCCTGATCCGGGCCAGACAAGTTGCTGCCAGCGGCGAAACATGGTTCGTCAAGTCGCACTGGCTCATCGCGGACAAGCGCAACAAGCACTTCATGGCGCTGCTGCTGATCACGTGCAGCATCGTCGGCGGCGGACTGTTGCTGTCGAAACTGATGGGGTGGTCAAAAATCGCCACCATCGCGCTGATTGGCGGCTTCGGCCTGTTGCCGTTCATGGTCGCACTGCTGGTGCTGATCGTGCTGGGCAACGATTCGATGTACCAAGCACGTCACGGCAAGCTGCCCAAGCGTTTTGTGGAACAGAACCCCGATGCGGCGAATGCTGCCGTTTCCGCCTAATCCCATTCGACTCACTATGACAACTGAAAGCAAGATCTATTGGGGCGTCGGCATCATGTCGGTACTGATGCTGGTCGGCTCCTTCTTCCTGCCCGGCAAGCCCGGCCGCACGGATGACGTACCCTGGCATATCGAGCACCCCGCGCCGGATTCGGTGCGCGTGTTCGGCCTGACGCTGGGCGAATCGTCCTCCAGCGAGGCGGAAGCGCGCTTCCGGGAAGAAGGCAAACCCAGCCTGTTCCGGAGTGCCGACGGCGAACTGGTCGCTGAGATGTTCTTCGAGCAGGTCAATCTGGCCGGTCTGCGCTCCAGGGTCGTGGTGACCATAGCGGTACCCGCGGCGGAGCTGAGCGGCATGTATGAGCGCGGCCTACGCATGGCCGCGACCGGCAGCGGCAAGAAGATTACGGTGACGCCGGAAGATGTGGCCCGATTGCGCGCTCTTCCCATCAGCAGCCTGGCCTATATGCCTGGCGTGCGCGTGGAAGAGGCGATGTTCCTCAAGCGCTTCGGCCAGCCGGCACAGCGCATCCAGGAGGAGAAGAGCGGAGCCATCCATTGGCTGTACCCGCAGAACGGCCTCGACATCACGATGGGCGGCGGAGAAAAGCCGGTACTGCAATATGTCCCACCCAGGGATTTCGACAAGCTGGCGAATCCGCTGCTGGCGAACGGAAAAGTCCTGAATTAGTCGACGTGTTGCGGGCGCCTATTTGTTTTCGGCGCCCGCCTTCTTCCCGTCCCGATGATGGTGCACCATCATGTCATCGTCGTCATCCAGCAGGATACGGTTGGCATTGCCTTCCATATCTTCGTACTGCCCTTTCTTGACCGCCCACACCAGCACGACGACGAGCAGCACGCCGAAGAACATCATGCCGGGTATCAAGCTGTAAATCACATCCATCTCACCACCTCATTGATTCTTGAACAGCGTGCGTATGCGCGCCGCGTTGCCAATCACGATCAGCGAACTGATCGGCATGCTGATCGCCGCCACCAGCGGGCTGACTTTGGCCATCATCGCCAGCGGCACCATGATGGCATTGTAAACAAACGATAGACCGATATTTTGCTTGATGGTTCGCAAGGTACGGCGCGACAACTGGGTCGCCTGACGCACCTTGTCCAGCTCGTTGTGCATCAGCACGATGTCCGCGCTCTCCACCGACACGTCCGTGCCCGAACCCAGTGCGATGCCGACATCGGCGCGGATCAGGGCCGGCGCATCGTTGATGCCATCACCCACCATCGCCACCACCGCCCCGCTCTGCTGCAGGCGCTGAATGACCTGATCCTTGTCCTGCGGCAGCACTTCGGCGATGACTTCCATGCCGCCCAGTTGGCGCGCGATGGCCTCGGCCACTGGCCTGCGGTCGCCCGAGAGCAGGGTCAGGGCGATGCCTGAGGCTCGCAATTCGTCCACCAGCTGCCTCGCATCGCTGCGCAGACGGTCGGCCAGCGCGATCACTGCGGTGTGCCTCCCGCCTTGGGCGACATAAACGCAACTTATCGCCTGAACTTCCAGTTCATGTGCCTTGGCCTGCAATACGGCATCCAGCACGACACCCCGCTGGGCCAGCCAATCCGCGCTGCCCAGCAGCACGAGCTGACCGGCCACGGTAGCTTCCACGCCCAAGCCAGCCGTGGCGTGGAAGTCACCTGCCTCAAGCTCGCGGTGTGGCAGTTCCCGGGCCTCGGCCTCCGCCACAACCGCCCTGGCGACGCTGTGTTCGCTGTAGCGTTCTACCGCCGCCGCATGACGCAACACTTCGCGCTCATCGGCGTCAGCTGCGACATACACCTGCGCGACGCTCATCTTGCCTTCGGTGAGGGTGCCGGTCTTGTCGAATACGAAATGCGTGACCTTGGACAGCGTCTCCAGCACCATGCCGTTCTTGACCAAGATGCCGTGCTTGGCCCCCAGGCCGGACGCCACGGCGATGGACATCGGCGTGGCCATGCCCAGCGCGCAAGGACAGGTAATGATGAGTACCGAAGTCGCCGCCATCAGCGCGATCTCAAAGTCCTGGCTGTTCCAGAGGAAAAAGGTGATCGTAGCGCAAAGCAGCGTGACGAGTACGAACCAGGGAACGATGGTATCGGCCAGGCGCTGGATGGGCGCCTTGGAGGACTGCGCCTCTTCCACCAGACGGATGATCTTGGACAGAGTAGTGTCCTGCAACAGCGCGCGCACCTCGACCAGCAGCGCACCACTGGTGTTGATTGTGCCCGAGGAGACTTGCGCCCCGACCGTCTTATTCACAGGAACGGATTCGCCGCTCAGCATGGATTCGTCCACAGCGCTGTGGCCCTCGATCACCACCCCGTCCACCGGCACTTTGTAGCCGGGCTTGATGAGGACATGGTCGCCCAGTTTGACGCCACGTATCGGCGTCATCTGTTCTTGCCCGTCGCGCATGACGGTCGCGACGCGCGGCTGCAGCTCCATTAGGCGCTTGGTGGCGGAAACTGCCTGATGCCGGAACATCCCTTCCAGATAGCGACCGATCAGGATTACGAAGGTCAGGTTGGTGACTGTATCGAAATACACCTCGCCCTGCTGGTTGTTCGTAAGCGTCACATAGAGCGAGTAGGCGTAAGTCACGCTCAAACCCAGTGCGATAGGCAGGTCCATGGTGAGATGGCCGGCGCGCAGGCCGCCTGCCGCACCGCGGAAGAAAGGATAGCCGGAATACAGCAGCGTCGGCGTCGCCAGCAGCAAGCCCATCCAGTGGAAGAATCCGCGGAATTCGTCCTGATTCGCGCCGCTATAAAGCGCAATGGCGATCCACATCATGTTCATCATGGCGAAGCCGGCGAAGAACAGCCGGTACAGCATGGCTCGGTTGGTCTTCCGGATCGCGCCCTCGGCCGTCTCGGGATCGTAGGGCACGGCCGCATAGCCGATCCTGGCGAGCGCGCGGATCAGGTCGGACAGCTTGCTCTTGCCGTTGTCCCAGCGCAGATGCAGACGCTTGCCTGCCAGATTGACCTCGGCAGCCAGGACACCGGGGGCGCGCTGCAAGCCGCGCTCGATGAGCCACACGCATGCGGCACAGTGAATGCCCTCGACCAGCAGATGAATGTCGCGCACATCCCCGGAGCAGGTGGTGAACTCCTGCTGGACTTCGTCGAAATCGTAGATCTCAATATCCTTGGGCGGCTCCGGCGGCGGACCGAGCAGCACGCCTTCCGGCGTGCGCTGGTAATAGCCTTGCAGCCCGGCTTCGTAGATGGCACTGCTGACCGACTGGCAACCGAAGCAGCAGAAATCACGCTCGGCCTCATCCAGGCGAGCGTGGAAATCGGCCTCGGGCGGAATGGGCAGGCCGCAGTGGAAGCAGCTGCCTGCGGCAGATTGGCTGCGCTGCATCATGGGACTGCCGGTCAGTTACGAAGACGCCGCAACCATGAACTTTTCGGTATCGACCCCGAAGCGATCCTCGCCGCGCTGAACACGGATATGCAACTCCCAATAGCCCTTGAGCGGGAAGGTGATGTACCCCTGATAGCGACCAGCCGCCACTTCCTTGAAGGCGGTGGTGAAGTCCTTGCTGGCATCGGAGGCGCGATAGGCCTCCACTTCCAGCATGCCGCTCACCGGCTTGCCGTCGCGATCCACGATGCCGATCTCATAGGCAGTTGGCGAGCCCACCACAATGGTTTGCGGCTTCTTGATCTCGGTCCGCCAGGACAGAGCCTGCTGCTCCCTGAGCTCCCTGAGCAGCAGGTCGTTCGATTTCCGATCCTTGGTCTTGTAGTCGCGCTCCACGAGTTCGGAACGCCCTTCTTTCATGGTGAACCAGATAAAGGTGATATTCACCGCCAGCACCACGGCGATCAGTCCCAGCATGCCCAGCACCCAGGGATTGCGCAGGCCCGATTTATTGCTTTGCGAGATCATATGCGTCGCTCCTGTTAGTGTTTCGGGCCATTGAAGTTGCTCGTGTACTCGGCGAACACGCTATTGTCATCGACGCCTTCCACCTTGAAGTGGATGGGGGTGACCTCCTGCTTCACATTCTTGCGCGGCGCCTTGACGAAGATGGTGAACGAAGTACCGCGCCCCTGGTGCGTCAAGCGGGGAGCTTCAGCGCCGATAAGCACCTGCCCCTCCACGCCGCCGGTGGCGGTGACATTGACATAGATATCCTTCTCGGTCTTGTTGAGCACCTTGAAAGTGTACTTATTCTGAATTGAGCCATCGCTCATGCTGACGAACAAGGGTTGGCGCTCGGGCAACACCTTGAGCGACATCGAGCCCAAGTGCGTCAAACCGTAGATGATCCCGGACAGCGCGATAAGGATGATGGTGAGATAGACCAACGTGCGCGGATGCTGATACAGCTTATGTGTTGGCTTACCCGACATTTCGTCCAGCGACGCGTAGCGGATCAGTCCGCGCGGCTTGCCGATCTTGTC
>JBQGEN010000227.1:0-3150 GCA_052039615.1 Sideroxyarcus sp.
AATACCAAGGGCGTGATGATCGGCGGCAAGAAGGCGCGTTTCGAGTTGCTGAGCGAAGACGACCAGACCGATCCCAAGACCGCCACCATCGTGGCGCAGAAACTGGTCGATGCCAAAGTGAACGGTGTCATCGGCCACCTCAATTCCGGCACCAGCATCCCCGCTTCCTCCATCTACTTCAAGAACGGCATTCCGCAGATTTCCCCTTCCGCCACCGCCGTCAAATTCACAGCGCAGGGTTACAACACCGCGTTCCGCGTGATGACCAATGACGCACAGCAGGGCAAGGCACTGGGCGAATTCGCCGTCAAAGTGCTGGGGCTGAAGAAGATCGCGGTGATCGACGACCGCACCGCCTACGGCCAAGGGCTGGCTGACGAGTTCGTCAAGTCGGCCGAAGCGAATGGCGCGCAGATCGTCGCGCGCGAATACACCACCGACAGATCGGTGGATTTCACCGCCGTGCTGACCTCGATCAAGGGCAAGCAGCCCGAACTGCTGTTCTTTGGCGGTATGGATCCGCAAGGCGTACCCATGGTGAAGCAACTGCGCTCACTGGGCAGGAAGACGCAGTTCATGATGGGCGACGGCGGCTATACGCCCAAGCTGATCGAACTGGCCGGCGCGGCTGTTGAAGGCACTTATGCCTCCCTGCCCGGCGTGCCGCTGGACAACATGCCGAGCGGGCGCGATTTCGCCAAACGCTACGAAGCGCAATTTCACCAGCCCATCCAGTTGTACGCACCGTATTGCTACGACGCGGTCAACGTGATGATCGCTGCCATGCAAAAGGCCGGTTCCGCCGAACCTGCCAAGTACCTGCCCGAGATCGGCAAGGTCGAACTCGACGGCGTGACCGCGAAGATCGCGTTCGACGAGAAAGGTGACATCAAGGGCGGCGCCGTCACCGTGTACCAGGCACGCCAAGGCAAGTGGAACGCAGTGCAGACGATGGGCGGGACTCCCGCAGCCAAACCGTGATGCTGGCGGCAGTGATGAAAAGCGACACCATGTGTGTCGCTTTTTCTTTGTGCAGATAGCGCGTCGGGCATGGATATATTCCTCCAGCAGATTATCAACGGACTCGTGCAGGGCAGCGTGTACGCGCTGGTGGCGCTGGGCTACACCATGGTGTACGGCATTCTCGGCCTCATCAATTTCGCGCACGGTGAAGTGGTGATGATAGGCGCGATGATCGCGTTGACCGCGCTGCAGGCCTTGCTGGCGGCAGCGTTCGCTCCCGTGCTGGCGGTGCTGCTCAGCCTGATGGTCGCTGTCGCCGTGTGCATGGCGCTGGGCTACGGCATCGAGCGCGTCGCCTACCGCCCGCTGCGCACCGCACCACGCCTCGCACCGCTCATCACCGCCATCGGCGTCTCCATCGTGTTGCAGAACCTCGCGATGATGATCTGGGGCCGCGAATACCATTCCTTCACCCTGCCGTTCACCAGCACCTCGCACCACCTCGGCGGCGCGGTGGTGAACGACGTGCAGATCGTCATCGTCATCGTCGCGCTCATCATCATGGCGGGCCTGATGTGGCTGGTGCATCACACGCGCACCGGCCGCACCATGCGTGCCGTGGCCGAGAACCCTGCCGCCGCCACCTTGATGGGCGTGGACATCAATCGCGTCATCTCCGTTACCTTCATGCTCGGCTCCGCGCTGGCCGCCATCGCCGGCTTCATGGTCAGCGCCAACGACGGCATCGTCCATTACTACATGGGTTTCATGCTCGGTTTGAAAGCCTTCACCGCCGCGGTGCTGGGCGGCATCGGCAACCTGCGCGGCGCCATGGTCGGCGGCGTGCTGCTGGGACTGATCGAGAGCCTGGGCGCGGGCTACATCGGCGACCTCACCGGCGGGTTCCTCGGCAGTCACTATCAGGACGTGTTCGCGTTCTTTGTGCTGATCGCGGTGCTGGTGTTCCGTCCGTCCGGCTTGCTCGGCGAGAAACTGGCGGAGCGCGCATGAAGCTGCACCGCTCCTCCGGCCATCTCACGCTCGCCCTCGCCCTTCTGGCGCTGCCCTTTATCATTGACGCGCTGTTCGGTCACGGTTGGGTGCGCATCGCCGACTTCGCGCTGCTCTACATCATGCTGGCGCTGGGCCTCAACATCGTGGTCGGCTACGCGGGCCTGCTTGACCTGGGCTACATCGCGTTCTTCGCGGTGGGCGCCTACACCTACGCCCTGCTCGGCTCGCCGCAGTTCGGCCTGCACTGGCCGCTGTATGTAGTGCTGCCGCTGGGCGCGCTGATCGCCTGCGGTTTCGGCGTGCTGCTCGGCGCGCCCACGCTCAAGCTGCGCGGCGACTACCTCGCCATCGTCACGCTTGGTTTCGGCGAGATCATCCGCATCTTCCTCAACAACCTGAACGCCCCGGTCAATATCACCAACGGCCCGCAAGGCATCAGCGCGATTGATCCCCTGCAGGTCGGCGGCTTCTCCTTCGGCAGTTCGTTCGAGTGGATGGGCGTGCGCGTGGACGACGTGCATCTGCACTACTACCTGTTCCTCGCCTTCACCCTGCTGGTGATCTTCGTCTCGCGCCGCCTGGAAGATTCGCGCATCGGCCGCGCCTGGGTGGCGATACGCGAGGACGAAGTGGCCGCCTCGGCGATGGGCATCAACACGCGCAACATCAAACTGCTCGCCTTCGCCATGGGCGCGACTTTCGGCGGCATCTCCGGCGGCTTGTTCGCGGGCTTCCAGGGTTTCGTCAGCCCGGAGAGTTTCAGCCTCATGGAATCCATCATGGTGCTGTGCATGGTGGTGCTGGGCGGCATGGGCAACGTCGGCGGCGTGGTGTTGGGTGGCGTGCTGCTGGTGGCGCTGCCGGAACTGTTCCGCAACGCGGCGGGGCCGGTGCAGCAAATGTTGCTGGGCAAGGTCGTGGTCGATCCCGAGAGCCTGCGCATGCTGATGTTCGGCCTCGCGTTGATACTGGTCATGCTGTGGCGGCCCGCCGGATTGTGGCCTTCCACCCAGCGCCGTCGCGAATTCGATGCCGACGATAGCGTGCTGCACCAGGAACAGGAGACGGTGTATGACGCCAGCAAGTGACCGTTTGCTGGAACTCTCCGCTGTCGGCAAACACTTCGGCGGTGTGACCGCGCTGGCCGATGTGTCGCTGCACATCAGGCAAGGC
>JBQGEN010000228.1:0-2770 GCA_052039615.1 Sideroxyarcus sp.
CGCTACAAGCTGCTGTTGGCCAAGGCGCGGCGCGAGCAATACGGCCAATCGTCCGAGCGCGCCCGGCATTTGATCGAGCAGCTTGAACTTGCCATCGAGGATCTCGAGGAAACGCAGGCGGCGGAAGAAGCCGAGGTAGAGATCGCGGCGGCAGAAGCCGTCACGGAGAAGCGTGCCCGCAGCTCGCGGCCACGCCGGCCATTGCCGGACAATCTGCCAGTCGAGCGGGTCGTCGAACCGCCGCCTTGTGCCTGCGGCAAATGCGGCAGCATCCGCCTGCGCAAGCTCGGCGAGGTGGTGTCGAAGACGCTGGAATGCGAACCGCGGCGCTGGAAGATCATCGAACATGTGCGTGAGAAGTTCTCGTGCCGGGATTGCGAGGCGATCACGGAACCGCCGGCGCCATCCCATCCGATTCCGCGTGGGTTCGCGGGACCAAGCCTGCTGGCCATGGTGCTGGTCTCCAAGTTCCTGCTGCATCAGCCACTCAATCGCCAGAGCGCGACCTACGCCCGCGAGGGCATCGATCTCGATGTCTCCACGCTCGCCGACCGGGTTGGCGCCTGCGTGGTTGCGCTCGACCCGATCATTCAGGCCATTCGCGCCCATGTTCTGAGCGCTGACCGCATCCATGCCGACGACACGACAGTGCCGGTGCTCGCAAAACTCAAGACCATGACGGGCCGCATCTGGACCTATGTCCGCGACGACCGCCCGTTCGGCGGCAAGGATCCGCCAGCGGCTATGCTCTACTACTCACGCAATCGCGTTGCGGACCATCCCCGAGACCATCTCGCCGGATATGCCGGCATCATGCAGGCCGATGCCTTCGCCGGGTTCAACGGTCTCTATGATGCCAAGCGGCAACCCACTCCGATCATCGAAGCGGCGTGCTGGAGCCATGGCCGTAGGAAGTTCTTCGAACTGGCGACATTGTCGAAGTCGCCGATCGCCGCCGAGGCGGTGCGCCGGATCGACGACCTCTTCGAGATCGAGCGAACCATCAACGGCAGGACGCCGGTCGAACGTGTTGCTGTCCGCCAAGAGCGGACAAAGCCGCTCATCAACGATCTTGAAGTCTGGATGCGCCAGCAGCGCGACCGCCTCTCGCCGAGCAACGACCTCACCAAAGCCATCAATTACATCCTCAGCCGTTGGCTCGCCTTCACCCGCTTCGTCGACGATGGCCGGATCTGCCTATCCAACAATGCTGCCGAGCGAGCACTGCGCGGTGTTGCGGTCGGCAGGAAAAACTGGACCTTCGCAGGTTCGGATGCCGGCGGACATCGTGCCGCCGCGGTCTACACCCTCATTGAGACTTGCAAACTCAATGACGTCGATCCGCAGGCTTGGCTCGCCGATGTGCTCGCCCGACTGCCCGATCATCCCGCGAGCCGGATCACCGAACTGCTGCCGTGGAACTGGAAAGCCGCGCACCTAGCGATGGCGGCGTAATCGTCCGCACATTGCCGGACTCAGTCGGCCTGCGGTGTGGGCCGGATGCATACGTGCCAGATCCCGACATGGCGGCACTTACCGCACGTTGCGCAGACTGATAGAGGCGGCCTATCCTCGATGGTGAGCCGGACGGTCCCCGCGCTTACGCAGCGACAGCTTGGGCTGTGAAGGGCCCAGTGCCGTAACGGTTGAACCCATAGATTCCGGGCACTGCGATGTCCGCCCTGGCCCTGGGCCAAGCCAAGCCGTTCTCTAAGACCGCTCTGCAATGAACACCGGAATTCGCCGGGCGGTGCGCTCCTGGTATTCCGCGTAAGACGGATACGCGGCAATGGCGAGTTGCCAGAGCCGAGATCGCTCCGCCTCGTCCTCGACCTCACGCACCCTCATGGGTCGCACCACGGTCTCATCACGGATTTCAACATCCGGATTGACGCGCAGATTGTGCACCCAAGCGGGATCCGTTGGTGCCCCGCCCTGCGACCCGACCAGCACGTAGCTGTTGCCGTCCTTTACGCGCATCAATGGGGTCTTACGGATTGCGCCTGTCTTGTTGCCGGTATGGGTTACGATGACCACCGGCAGCCCTGTATCGCGTAGGGTGGTGCCTTGCGTTCCACCACTCCTTTCGTAAAGCTCGACCTGCTCGCGCACCCAGTCTCGGGGGCTAGGAACATACTTCGCCATGGGAGCCACCTCCATAAAGGGAGAGTAGTCTACGTTCCCGGAGGATTTCAGCAGCCGGTTTGCAGGCGCCTTCAGACTAGCATCTTTTGCAGCCGCTTCACTTCGCCCTGAATTGTACGGGCCCGGCTCAGATCTTCTCGGAGCCCTCCGCCTTTGTCACCCACATCACCGCAAGAAGCACTCCCTTGCATCGAGGCAATAGACCCAAGGTCAGCAGCACGATGAACGGCAAGTAGATCGACAGTCCGACCCACATCGGCGGATCGAAGCTCTGCTCCGACATCAGGACGATGGGCATGGTCATATGCCCGACAAGAAGGATCGTCAGCCAAGGGGCGGCATCATCGACTCGGAAATGTCCGTAAGGTTCACCGCACCCGGAACACCGGTCCACGATCTTGAGGTAGTGATGCAGCAGCCGGCCGCGACCGCAACGAGGGCATTGTCCCAGCGCGCCCCTGATGAGCGCGCCAGTTGTCGACTGAGACTGCGGGTCGGACACTGTCATGCGTAGCATGTACTGTGCCTGGTCATCCACGACAAGGTCTATTCGAGGGCGCCAGCATGCCGATGGATCCCTCGGAGTCTTTTCAAGCCGCCGGGTTCACGAAGACTTCGTTGCCGC
>JBQGEN010000229.1:0-2863 GCA_052039615.1 Sideroxyarcus sp.
CGGGACGCTTTACGCAGTTGACGTCACGCGGCAAAGGTCTGGCCTACATCGCTCCAGCCGATTCGATCTGCAGGCAGCGCCGCGTGCAATCGCTCAATCGGTTCCCCTCGGTCTTCCCGCCCAAGAGGGAAGGTCTTGAAATGAATGGGCAGAAAATGCTTCGCCCCGCTCAACACGAACCATGCGTCGTAAAAGCGCCTACATACTTTTTTTAGCAGTGTTGGGACTGCTGGTCATTGGCATCGTCATGCTTTTCAGCACGAGCGCCTACGCACGCGACAGCCATGGGGACGTTTATTTTTTCATTAAGCGCCAGGCGATTTGGGTTGGGATTGGACTTGTCGCGTGCATTTTTGCGGCGCTCGTGAACTATCATTTTTGGCAAAAAACGTGGTGGCTTTGGTTCGCGGTTGCGCTCGCCGCTCTGGCCCTTTGCTACATCCCGCACATCGGAATGCGCATCAACGGATCGCGCCGGTGGGTTGGCTACGGCCCGATTACTTTTCAGCCATCAGAGCTCGCAAAAATCGCGACGATTTTTTTCCTCGCAGCCTGGTTTGCGCGGCGTGAAAAACCGGACAGCAACGTGTTGTCGGGGTTTATTATCCCGCTTGCGATTATCAGTGTGCCCGCTGCGCTAGTGCTGGGCGAAGTCGATCTTGGAACCACGGCTTTGATCGCAGCAACCGCATTTGTTGTGATGTTTGTTGCCGGCACCAATCCGCTATGGCTTGGCGGACTTGCGTTCGCGGCGTTGGGTGGCCTAATCCTCGTTGCAACGCAAATCTCGGAGCGCATGGGGCGCCTCTCAGCGTTTCTTCACCCGCAAAATTATAAAGACGACGCCGGATTGCAGCAGATGCAGGCGTTGATCGCCTGGGGCAGCGGCGGGATGGACGGGCTAGGGCTTGGCAACGGCCGGCAGAAGATGCTGTATCTGCCGTACGCGCACACAGATTTTATTTTCCCAATCATCGGCGAGGAGCTTGGACTGCGGTTCAGTCTTCTGGTGGTTTTTTTATTCGTTGTGATAATTGTTTGCGGCATCATGATTGCGCTGCACGCTCGTGATCGTTTTGGACTGCTGCTCGGTTGCGGGATTATTTCGCTCCTCGCTCTGCAGGCAGCGGTTAACATCGGCGTGACGACCTCGCTTCTGCCTAACAAGGGACTACCGCTGCCGTTCATCAGCTATGGAGGTTCGAACCTGGCCGCGTGTATGTTTGGCGTTGGCATATTGGTGAACATTTATCGGCAGGGCATTCTCGAGCCGCCACCGGTGAAACGCGCCACGATGAACGCCAAAGTGACGCCGCGAATTTGATTAACCCGAAACGCAGATTAACCCAACAATGAACGCTGTAATCGCATGCGGAGGAACCGGTGGCCATCTTTTCCCGGGCATTGCTGTGGCGGATGTGCTTCAAATTCGTGGAGACGACTTGATGCTGTTGGTTTCCGAAAAAGACATCGACGCGGTGGCGCTTTCAGGCCGGACGAATTTCAAAGTCTAAAAATTACCGACTGTAGGATTGCCTTCGCCATTTTCGCCCGCCTTTTTCGGCTTCACGCGCCGATTCGTTGAAAGCTTGTCACTTTGCCGGTCTATCTATCGCAAGTTCAATCCGCACGTCGTGCTCGGCATGGGCGGGTTCACTTCGACTGCGCCAGTCCTGGCAGGGCGAATCCGCGGTATAGCCACATTTATTCACGAATCGAATGCCGTCCCTGGAAAAGCGAACCGTTGGACCGCGCGACTTGTGAATGCCGTGATGCTGGGTTTCAAGGAATGCGCGCCGTTTTTTCCGAAAACGCGCACCGAAATCACCGGCACACCGGTTCGCACCGAACTGAAGCCTCTGGACCGCGCAGATTCGCGGCGGAAACTCGGATTGCGAGTGGACCTGCCGACACTGCTTGTAATGGGCGGCAGCCAGGGCGCCAGCGGAATCAACCAGGCGTTAATCAAAGCGCTGCCGTTTTTGCAAGGTGTACCGCTACAAGTCATCCATCTCTCCGGCACTCGGGATGAACGCTTGGTCGCGGATAACTATCGCCGGGAAAATGTGCCGGCCTACATCGGTGCCTTTCATCATCAGATGGAGGAAGTGTACAGTGCCGCGGACCTTGTCGTTGCGCGGGCAGGCGCGGCCAGCCTGGCGGAGTTCGCCGCCTTTTCTTTGCCCGGCATCTTGATTCCATTTCCGTACGCCGCCGATGATCACCAAACGCGCAATGCAGAAATCTACGCTCACGCTGATGCCGCAATTCTTCTGAAGCAGTTGGATCTCTCCGGTGAATTGCTCGCGCGCAATATCCGTGAGCTGATGGAAAACCCGCAACGGCTAGAGCAAATGGCAGCGAATTGTGCACGCCTCGCGCCCAAGGATGCAGCTGGTTGCGTAGCGAGCACCATAGAAAAATACACGACTCATGAAGCTCACGTCTGAAGCAACGTCCGCGCGCGCTGTTTCTCGAGACAAAGAATTTCGGCGTCGCGATGCGCTGCCGGACCTGGCGCGCTTTCTGACCACTGAACATCATCGGATTCACCTCGTCGGTGTCGCGGGAAGCGGTATGAGCGGACTCGCCGGCCTTCTCATCGAGCTGGGACACACCGTGAGCGGCTCGGACAAGGTTACAACGACAGAAATCGAGCGACTGCAACAGCTCGGCCTGCGTTTTCACGAACAGCATCTCGCGGAGCATGCGGACGCTGCGGACCTCGTTGTTTTTTCCTCCGCAATTAAAGACGACAATCCAATTCTCCTGGCAGCTCGCAGTTGCGGAAAACTTCTATTCCGTCGCGCGGAAGCCGTCGCCGCGATCATGCAGGCGAAGCGCGGCATTGTGATTGCCGGAA
>JBQGEN010000230.1:0-5533 GCA_052039615.1 Sideroxyarcus sp.
TTCTTCGCGAACAGCGCATCCATCATCGGCGTGGTCACGTTCTCGTCGATCTCCAGCGCGCCCAGCTGTTCGATGCGGTACTTCAGCAGGTGCGCGAACGCGGCGACCAGGCTGGGCATGCGCTTCACCTCGCCGTCCGGCGGCATCGGCATGTCGAAGGCGTCGTCGCCGGCGGTCTTCATCAGCATCTCCAGCTTCATGCGCAGCCATACCGGGTCGCGCGTGCGCATGTCCATCGACAACGACTTGGCCAGCGCGCCCAAGCCGCGCGGCTGTTCCGAGCCGTTCACCCACACCTCGAACGGATGGTTCTTGCCGTTGGTGGTGTGCGACACGAAGGCGACGAAGCTGCCGAGCGGATGTTTCACCACCTGCGACACCCAGCCTTCGCTGCCTGCAGTCAGCTTGGGGCGGCCCGGCCAGCGCAGCGAGGCGAGCGCGGGCGTGGGCGCTGCCTCCAGCACGATGCGTCTGTCCTGGTCGAACACGAAGTCCTGCGGTTGCTCCTCCGCCTTCTTCTCCGGCGCGACCGACAGCACCGAGCCCAGCACGCTGTTCGGCCGGTAGGTCGCCAGTCCCTTCAGTCCCGCCCTCCACGCCTCGGTGTAGAGATCCTTGAAATCCTCGTACGGATAGTCGGCCGGCACGTTCACGGTCTTGCTGATCGAGGTGTCGATGTAGGGCGCCACGGCGGCGACCATCTTCATGTGGTCGATGGCGCTGATCTCCAGCGCGGTGACGAAGGCGGGCGGCAGCTTGGCCGTGTCGCCGCCCTGCTGTTTGTACACGCGCCAGGCGTGGTCTTCCACCGGGTAGTCCTTGGTGCTGCCGTCCATCATGCGTTTTTTGCGCGTGTAGAACCACGAGAACGCCGGCTCGATGCCGTTGGAAGCGTTGTCGGCGAAGGCCAGCGAGATGGTGCCGGTGGGCGCGATGGAGAGCAGGTGGCTGTTGCGTATGCCGTGCTTGCGTATCTTGTCCTTGACCTCGTCCGGCAGGCGCGAGGCGAAGCGCGGCGCCGCCAGGTATTTTTCCGCATCCAGCAGCGGGAACGCACCGCGCTCCTGCGCCAGTTCTACCGAGGCGAGATAAGCCTCGTCGCGCATGACGCGCGTGATGTCGGAAGCGAAGGCGCGCGCCGCGTCGCTGTCGTAACGCAGCCCAAGCATCGCCCGCGCATCGCCCAGCCCGGTGAAACCCACCCCGACGCGACGCTTGTTCTGCGCTTCCTGCTGCTGCTCCGGCAACGGCCAGGCGGTCACGTCCAGCACGTTGTCCAGCATGCGCACCGCAACGCGCACCAGTTGTTTGAAGGGTTCATGGTCGAAGCCCGCGTGGTGCGAGAACGGGTTCTTCACCATGCGCGTCAGGTCGATGGAGCCGAGGCAGCAGCAACCGTAGGGGGGAAGTGGCTGTTCGGCGCAGGGGTTGGTCGCTTCGATCACCTCGCAATACGACAGGTTGTTGTCGCGGTTCATCAGGTCGATGAACAGCACGCCCGGCTCGGCATGGTCATAGGTGCTGGCGATGATCTGCTTCCACAGCTCGCTGGCGCGCACCTTGCGGTACACCCACTTGCCGTCGGCGCGTTGTGACGCGCCCGCTTCCTTGAGCGCTACGGACGGCTCGGCGGCGTGCACCAGCTCGAATTCCTCGTCCTTTTCTACCGCCTGCATCAGGGTGTCGGTCACGCCGACCGAGATGTTGAAGTTGCGCAGGTCGCCCTGGTCCTTGGCGTGGATGAATTTCTCGATGTCGGGGTGGTCGCAACGCAGCACGCCCATCTGCGCGCCGCGCCGCGCGCCGGCAGATTCGACGGTCTCGCAGGAACGGTCGAACACGCGCATGTAGGAGATCGGGCCGCTGGCGCGCGAGTTGGTGCCCTTGACGTTGGCGCCCTCGGGGCGGATGGAGGAGAAATCGTAGCCGACACCGCCGCCGCGGCGCATGGTCTCGGCGGCCTGCTGCAGCGCATCGTAGATGCCGGGCTTGCCGTCGCAGATGCCGGAGATGGCATCGCCCACCGGCTGCACGAAGCAGTTGATCAGCGTCGCTTGCATCTTCAGGCCGGCGGCGGAGTTGATGCGCCCTGCAGGCACGAAGCCGTTTTCCTGTGCGTCGAAGAAAGCCTGTTCCCACTTGGCGCGCTGTTCCGGCTTCTCGGCCTGCGCCAGGCCGCGCGCGACGCGGCGGCGCACGTCCTGCACCGACTTCTCGTCGGCTTCCGCATATTTTTCCAGCAGCACTTCGGTGCTGATCTCTTGCGTCATTGCTGTGCTTCCTTTGTCTGATTCGTGTGCCGAGTCTATGGTGGATTCCGCGGGATGCTCGTGATCCTTGTGGCGTGGTGTCCGTTTTCGACCGGAAGGTTTGCCTGAAGATGCGCTGGTTTCGGAATCGCTGCGGGCGGACACTGCGGGCAAGACGCTTTCGGTATCGAACATGATGTTACCCCCTTTGTCGGTACGGGCCACTTCAGCCGAAGTTGCAGCCAACTACTATATATAGTGGTTGGTTGCTAAATTTCGACTAATTGTAGGGGGTTGGGGCGTTTTTTCAAGCTAAATTTGGACTGCGCTGATCGGCCGGACGATAGCAAGACTCGCGCCAGATTCCGGCAAACCGGGGCGCCTCCCGGCTATCAGCCGGCGCAGTTCAAGCGCAACCTGTCGTTCTTGCCGGTAAGGCTGGACAGGGCAGCCGAATAGACAGCATTGCTGTCGCCGCATTTCCATTCGGCGGCGAAATCCTTGCTGCAATTCGGCGCCGGGTCTGCCAGCGTTGCCGTATCGATGAGGAAATCGCAGCTGCTGTGGCCGTCGCATGCCTTGGCGAGCAGGGCCGTCGCGTTGCCGGCCTGGGCGTTGCAGTTGCGGCCATAGGTGCCCGACACGACCTTGATGGGGATGACTGGAACAGCCGCGGCGGCGCTGGTTGGCGCGACGGCGACCGCGTTTTGCGGGAAAGTCGCGATCAGATTCGGCGGCAGATTGGCGTACATGTCGGGCCGTTCGCCATATTGCATGACGAGTCCGACCACGATCAGGAGCGCGCCAAGGAGGGCGGCGCCGATGCGGCCGATACGGCCCGGTTCGATTTTGCCCTCGACCTTGCCCAGCACCGCGATCAGCAGGAAGATGATGCCCGCGAGCACGAACATGCGCATCATGGGTACATCGACCAACTGCAACATGACGTCTTTCATGACTATCCTTTCTGTCCGATTCGGAAAAAGCGCAGGCACTGTAGCACAGGACACCCGGTTGAAAATTGCGTGATTCAGCCCGGTTGTTCTGTTCTGCCGGAGTTCAATTGCCGAGCAGGTTCACCAAGCCATCCAGCCCGACGAAGTTCAGCGCATAGCTCGCCTGCTCGCGCACCACCGGCTTGGCGTGGTAGGCGATGCTGATGCCCGCCTGCGCCATCATCTTCAGGTCGTTGGCGCCGTCGCCCATCGCGATCACCTCGTCCGGCCTGAGTTCCAGTTCGTCGCGCGTCTTCACCAGCCATTCGGCCTTGCCTTGCGCGTCTAGTATCCTGCCCAGCACCTTGCCGGTGAGCTTGCCGTTCACGATCTCCAGCGTGTTGGCATGGGCGAAGTCGAGGCCGAGGCGCGCCTTCAGCCGTTCAGTGAAGAACACGAAGCCGCCGGACACCAGCAGCGTCCTGATGCCGTGCTTCTTCAATTCGGCCAGCATGAGTTCCGCGCCGGGATTGAGTTGCAGGCGCTCGTCATACACGCGCTGCAGCGCACCTTCGTCCAGCCCTTCCAGCAAAGCCACGCGCCGGCGCAGGCTCTCGGCGAAATCGATCTCGCCGCGCATCGCCGATTCGGTGATGGCCGCCACCTGCGGCTTCAGCCCCTGCATGTCGGCGATCTCGTCGATGCATTCGATGCTGATCAGCGTCGAATCCATGTCCATCACCACCAGCCCGAAGTCGGAGAGATGCTTGCCCGGCGCCACGAAACCAAAGTCGATACGCTGCTCGAAACAGTAGGCGGCGATGTCGGCGTGCGGCTTGGCCCCGCGCAGACGATACAGGTGCGCGGCGACCTGCTCGACGCGGGCGGCGCCGGAGAGCTTGGCCAGATGCTCGACGTGGGCGGAAGGGATGGCGTGCAGCGCCTGGAGGATGAGGTTCATGTATTCAGTCGTCATTCCCGTGAAAGCGGGAATCCAGTCATATCAAAAGCGCTGCATTCTAATTCAATGGCAGCGGATGACGAAGAGAAGTTGCTGACGTGGCCTCAGCGCGCATCAGGCCTGACGTTTTTGCTGCGCAGTCAATATGTTCGACAGATTGGTTTCGATCCAGTCGGTCAGCGACTCTACCTGCGTGCCAATGCCTTCACCCAGCGGGGTCAGCGAATATTCCACATGCGGCGGCACCACCGGATGCGACACCCGGTCGACGAAGCCGTCCTGCTCCAGTTGCTGCAGCGTCTGCGCCAGCATCTTCTCGCTCACCCCGCCGATCCTGCGGCGCAGATCGCTGAAACGGTGCGTCCCTTCGCGCAGCGCCACCAGCACCAGCACGCCCCAGCGGCTGGTGACATGCTTGAGTATCTCGCGCGAAGGGCATTCCACGGCAAAGACTTCTCCGCGCCGCATCCTGGAAGAGAGTTTTCCGGTATCCACGTTAGTCATGGCACTTACCTTTTTGTACGTACTTACGAAAAGTAATTGTAATGGATATTCTTCGTTCACCCAATCCACCATTCAACGAAGAAGAAAGGAGACATCATGATCGTCGTCACTGGAGCTACCGGGCAATTGGGACACTTGGTCATCGCAGCGCTGCTGAAGAGAGTCCCCGCATCGAAGATCGTTGCTGCCGTGCGCAACGTGGAAAAAGCCAAAGACCTCGCGGCGCTGGGCGTGCAGGTGCGTTTTGGCGATTACAACCAGCCTGAGAGTTGGGACGCCGCGCTGAAGGGCGCGGACAAGATATTGCTGATCTCCGCCAGCGAAATCGGGCAGCGCGCCAGACAGCATCGCTGCGTCATCGATGCCGCCAAGCGCGCAGGCGTAAAACTGCTGGCTTACACTAGCATCCTGCATGCCGACACCTCGCCGCTGGGCCTGGCCGCCGAACACCGCGAGACCGAGGCCATGATCCGCGCCTCCGGCATCCCATTCGTCCTGCTGCGCCATAGCTGGTACACCGAGAACTACACAGCAGGCATACCCAATGCGTTGGCGCACGGCGCCGTGTACGGCTGCGCGGGCGACGGCCGCATCTCCTCAGCCACGCGCGCCGACTATGCGGAAGGGGATGTCGCCGCGCTCACCGCCGAGAACCAGGCCGGTCGCATCTATGAATTTGCGGGCGACACCTCCTACACACTCACCGAGCTGGCGGCCGAGATCTCGCGCCAGTCCGGCAAGAACATCGGTTATGTGAACCTGCCGGAAGCCGAATACAGGAACGTGCTGCTCAAGACGGGATTGCCTGAACCGGTCGCCGCCTTGCTCGCGGATTCCGACACGGGCGTCTCCAAAGGCGGGCTGTTCGACGGCGGCCGTCAGTT
>JBQGEN010000231.1:0-11612 GCA_052039615.1 Sideroxyarcus sp.
TCCACCGAAGCGCACACAACGCTGGCCATCGCGATGAACCGCATCGGCGGCAAGTCCAACACCGGCGAAGGCGGCGAGGACGCGAACCGCTTCAAGACGTTGCACGGGGGCGAGAAGCTGTCGGACATCATCGGCAAGCACCGCATCGAAGCCGACCAGACCATGAAGGCGGGCGACTCGCTGCGCTCGCGCATCAAGCAGGTCGCCTCGGGACGTTTCGGCGTCACGGCGGAATATCTCTCCAGCGCCGACCAGATCCAGATCAAGATGGCGCAGGGCGCCAAGCCCGGCGAAGGCGGCCAGCTGCCCGGCGGCAAGGTATCCGAATACATCGGCAAGCTGCGTCACTCCGTGCCCGGCGTTGGCCTCATCTCGCCGCCCCCGCACCATGACATCTATTCCATCGATGATCTGGCGCAGCTCATCCACGACCTGAAGAATTCCAACCCGGCTGCTTCCATCTCGGTGAAGCTGGTGTCGGAAGTCGGCGTGGGTACCGTGGCTGCGGGCGTGTCCAAAGCCAAGGCCGACCACATCGTGATCTCCGGATTCGACGGCGGCACAGGCGCATCGCCGCTGTCTTCCGTGAAGCATGCGGGTACACCGTGGGAGTTGGGTCTGGCCGAAGCGCAGCAGACATTGGTGCTCAACCAGTTGCGTGGCCGCATCGGCCTGCAAGTGGACGGCCAGCTGAAGACCGGTCGCGATGTGCTGATCGGTGCATTGCTGGGCGCGGACGAGTTCGGCTTCGCCACCGCACCGCTGGTGGTCGAGGGCTGCATCATGATGCGCAAGTGCCACCTCAACACCTGCCCGGTCGGCGTCGCCACGCAAGACCCGGCGCTACGCAAGAAATTCACCGGCCAGCCGGAACACGTAGTGAACTATTTCTTCTTCGTCGCCGAAGAAGTGCGCGAACTGATGGCGCAGATGGGTATCCGCAAGTTCAAAGACCTGATCGGTCGCAGCGACCTGCTCGATGTACGCAAAGGCATCAAGCACTGGAAAGCCAAGGGACTGGATTTCTCCAAGGTGTTCCATCAGCCCGACATGCCCAAGAGCGTGGCACGCCGCCATGCCGAAGAGCAGGATCACGGCCTGGAGCAGGCACTCGACAACGACCTCATCGCCGAAGCCAAGGAAGCACTGGATGCCAAGCGCGTGGTCACCATCGAGACCACCATCCGCAACGTCAATCGCAGCGTCGGTACCATGCTGTCGCATGAAGTGGCCAAACGCCACGGCAATGCCGGTCTGCCCGACGATACCATCCGCGTGAAATTGCTTGGCACCGCCGGGCAGAGCTTCGGCGCTTTCCTCGCGCACGGCGTCACTTTTCAGCTGGAAGGTGAAGGCAACGACTACGTCGGCAAGGGCCTGTGCGGCGGACGCATCATCGTCAAGCCGTCCGACGACAGCAAGCTCGTCGCCGAAGACAACATCGTGGTCGGCAATACCGTGCTGTACGGCGCGACCGGCGGCGAATGCTTCTTCCGCGGCGTGGCGGGCGAACGCTTCGCCGTGCGCAACTCCGGCGCGGTCGCTGTGGTGGAAGGCGTGGGCGACCACGGCTGCGAATACATGACCGGAGGCATGGTCGTGGTGCTGGGTCAGACCGGGCGCAACTTCGCGGCGGGCATGTCCGGCGGCGTGGCCTACGTGCTGGACGAGGACGGCACCTTCCCGCAGCGCTGCAACATGTCCATGGTGCAGCTGGAGGCAGTGCCGGAAGAGGTGGCTGCCAGCGAGACCGGCGAAGTGTCCGCGCATGGCCGCGTGAATTTCAATCACCTGAACAAGGCCGATGAAGCGGCCCTGCGCGGCAAGATCGAGAAGCACCTGCGCTACACCGGCAGCGCGCGTGCTAGACAGATACTGGATAACTGGAGCAGCTACCTGCCCAAGTTCGTGAAGGTCATGCCGACCGAATATCGTCGTGCGTTGCTTGAGATTGCGGCGCAGCAGCAGAAGGAGGCCGCATAATGGGCAAGCCAACCGGATTCATGGAGTTTCAGCGTGTTGGTGAAACGTACGCGCCGGTCGAACAGCGTTTGAAGGACTACCGCGAGTTCATCGCGCATCTGACCGATGCCGAAGCCAAGCAGCAGGGCGCGCGTTGCATGGATTGCGGCATCCCGTTCTGCAACAACGGCTGCCCGGTCAACAACATCATCCCCGACTGGAACGACTTGGTGTATCGCGGCAACTGGAAACAGGCGCTGGATGTGTTGCACTCCACCAACAACTTCCCCGAAGTGACCGGCCGCATCTGTCCGGCGCCTTGCGAGGCGGCCTGCACGCTCAACATCAACAACGATGCGGTCGGCATCAAGTCCATCGAGCACGCCATCATCGACAAGGGCGGCGAAAACGGCTGGGTCGTGCCGCAACCCGCGCAGAAGAAGACCGGCAAGAAAGTCGCCGTGGTCGGCTCCGGTCCTGCCGGCCTGGCGGCTGCGCAGCAACTGGCGCGCGTCGGCCACAGTGTCACCGTGTTCGAGAAGAACAGCCGCATCGGCGGTCTGCTGCGTTACGGCATCCCCGACTTCAAGCTGGACAAGCGCCTGATCGACTGGCGCATGGCACAGCTCGAAGCGGAGGACGTGAAGTTCCAGACCAATACTTTCGTCGGCAAGGAACTGCCTAGCAAGGGCATTGCCAACGATGCGAAGAAGACCGTCACGCCGAAGGAGCTGGCCAAGGAATTCGATGCGGTGATCCTCGCGGGCGGTGCGGAGCAGCCGCGCGACTTGCCGGTGCCGGGGCGCGAACTTGCGGGCGTGCACTACGCGCTGGAATTCCTCATCCCGCAGAACAAGGAAGTGGCAGGCGACGCGAAGAACCCGATCAATGTCGCGGGCAAGCATGTCGTCGTCATCGGCGGCGGCGATACCGGCTCCGACTGCGTCGGCACTTCGAACCGTCACGGTGCCGCCTCCATCACCCAGATCGAAGTGATGCCGCGCGCGCCGGAGCGCGAGAACAAGGCGCTGACCTGGCCGAACTGGCCACTCAAGCTGCGCACCTCCAGTTCGCACGAAGAAGGCTGCGTGCGCGACTGGGCCATCGCCACCAAGGAATTCGTCGGCGAGAACGGCACGCTCAAGGCGCTCAAGTGCGTGCGTGTCGAGTTCAAGGACGGCAAGATGGTCGAAGTGGCCGGCAGCGAGTTCGAACTGAAAGCCGACTATGTGTTCCTCGCCATGGGCTTCACCAATCCGCTGGCGCAGGTGCTGGATGCCTTCGGCGTGGAGAAGGATGGTCGCGGCAACGCCAAGGCCGACACCGAGGGCGCCAAGTGCTACCAGACCAATGTGAAGAAAGTGTTTGCAGCGGGCGACATGCGCCGCGGCCAGTCGCTGGTGGTGTGGGCCATCCGCGAAGGCCGTCAGGCGGCGCGTGCCGTGGACGAGTTCCTGATGGGCAGCAGCGTCCTGCCCCGATAAGAAAAGAGAAAAATGAACTTCAAAGTTAAGAACGACACCTTCCTGCGCGCCCTGCTGCGCCAGCCTACCGAATACACGCCGCTGTGGATGATGCGCCAGGCCGGCCGTTATTTGCCGGAATACTGCGAGACACGCAAACGCGCGGGCAGCTTCCTCAACCTGTGCAAGTCGCCGGATATGGCGACGGAAGTCACCCTGCAGCCGCTGGATCGCTTCCCGCTGGATGCGGCCATCCTGTTCTCCGACATCCTCACCGTGCCGGACGCGATGGGTCTGGGCCTGTATTTCTCCGAAGGTGAAGGCCCGAAATTCGAGCGTCCGCTGACCACTGAAGCGGCGATCAAGGCGCTGCACGTGCCCGACATCGGCACCGACCTGAAATATGTGACCGACGCCGTGGCGCAGATCCGCAAGTCGCTGGACGGTCGCGTGCCGCTGATCGGCTTCTCCGGCAGCCCGTGGACCCTGTCCTGCTACATGGTCGAAGGCGGCAGCTCGGACGACTACGCCAAGGTGAAGACCTTGATGTACAAGGAGCCCAAGCTGATGCACCACATCCTGTCGGTGACGGCGGACGCGGTGACCCAATACCTCAACGCGCAGATCGAGGCCGGTGCGCAGGCCGTGATGATCTTCGATTCGTGGGGCGGCGCCCTGTCGCACGCGGCCTACCACGAATTCTCGCTGGCTTACATGCAGCGCATCGTGTCTGGCCTGATCAAGGAAAAGAACGGCGTGCGCATTCCTTCCGTGGTGTTCACCAAGGGCGGCGGTTTGTGGATCGAGAGCATCGCCGATATCGGCTGCGACGCGATCGGTCTGGACTGGACCATGGACATCGGCGTGGCACGCCAGAAGGTCGGCCACAAGGTCGCGCTGCAGGGCAACCTCGATCCGACGGTGCTGTTCGCAACGCCTGAAGTGATCCACAACGAAGTGGAAAAGATCCTGACCAGCTACGGCTACGGCAGCGGCCACGTGTTCAACCTGGGCCACGGCATTTCGCAATACACCAACCCGGACAACGCGGCCGCGCTGGTGCAGGCGGTGCACGAGCTGAGCAAAAAATACCATTAGGAATCAGGCTGATTCACCAGTCTTACTAACAGTGCGGATTTCCTGCATGAGGCCACGGATCGTTTTTTCCGTGGCCTTTTTGTTTTCGATGTAAGTGATTGATTGTTAATAATCTACCGGCCTGGGCAGAATTTGGGCAGCGAAAAAAAACCGTATATACGATTGGAAGTTAGTGCACTTGTAGGGCAGTTGCCCACACAGTTATCCACAGGATATGTGCATAAGAAAGAATCCCCAGTCTACTCAAACGCATTCGCTAAACTACATAGAAAACCCTAGAGGAATTTTGCATAAGATGCCCATCATCCGCGTCGCGCTGGACGTGCCCCTGTCAACACTTTTCGACTACGTTGTGAGTGAAGGAACGCAGCTCGAGATCGGGCAGCGCGTGGTCGTGCCGTTCGGGCGCAAACAGGTGCTCGGCGTGGCGATGGCATGGGCCGAAACGACGGAGCTGGCGCCTGAGCGTATCAAGCCGCTGACGCGGGCGCTGGATGATGTGCCGCCGTTGCCGCAAGAGTTGCTGACCCTGCTGCAGTTCTGCAGCGACTACTATCACCATCCGCTGGGCATGACCGTGCTGTCCGCGTTGCCGACGCGCTTGCGCTTGCTTGAGCCGGTCACGCTCAAGCAAGCGCTGGACTACACCCTGAGTGCCGCAGGCAGAGCGCTGGATGTCGCAACCCTGCCCAAGCGCCGCGTGGTGCAGCAGCGCATCCTGCAGGCCCTGCGCCGGACGCCGCTGAGCGGTTCGCAATTGCGCGGCCTGGCGCCTTCCGCACCTGCCGCGCTCAAAGCGCTGATAGAGGCGGGCTGGGTCGAGGCATGCGTGCCGCAGTCCCGCACCACGCATGCCTTCATTGCGGCACACGCGCTTACCGACGAACAGCAACAGGCAGTGGATGCCGTCACCGGGGCCAAAGGCTATGGCTGCTTCCTGCTGCACGGCATCACCGGCAGCGGCAAAACCGAGGTCTACGTACACCTGATGCACGAGATGCTGCAGCGCGGCGGCCAGGTCCTGCTGCTGGTGCCCGAGATCAACCTCACCCCGCAACTTGAGAACTATTTCCGCAGCCGCTTTCCCGACGTGGAGCTGGTCAGCCTGCACAGCGGCCTGGCCGACGGCGAGCGCGCCCAGAACTGGCTCAAGGCGCAATCCGGCGAGGCGCGCATCGTGCTGGGCACGCGCCTGGCCGTGTTCACGCCGTTGCCGAAGCTAAGCCTGATCCTGGTGGACGAGGAGCACGACCCCTCGTTCAAGCAGCAGGACGGCCTGCGCTACTCGGCGCGCGACGTGGCGATCTTCCGCGCCAGCCAGCGCGGCGTTCCCATCGTGCTCGGGTCCGCCACGCCCTCATTGGAGAGCTGGCACAACGCGCAGAGCGGGCGCTATCGGCTGTTGAAGTTGACGCAACGCGCGGTGCAGCCCGCCACCCTGCCCATCGTGCGCTGCATGGATATCGGCAAGCTGCCGCTGCACGAAGGCTTGAGCGAGCCCGTGCTCACTGCCATCGAGGCACGCCTGCAACGCAAGGAGCAGAGCCTGATCTTCATCAACCGCCGCGGCTACGCGCCCGTGCTGATGTGCAGCGCCTGTGGCTGGCTGTCCGAATGCAAACACTGCGCGGGCAAGCTGGTGCTGCACATGAAAGACCGCACGCTGCGCTGCCACCACTGCGGCTTCCAGCAGCGCGTGCCGCACGCCTGCCCCACCTGCGGTGACGCCGACCTCAAGCCGGTCGGCATCGGCACGCAGCGTCTGGAAGAGGCATTGCAGGCCCGCTTTCCGCAGGCGCGCATCCTGCGTGTGGATCGCGACAGCACGCGCAACAAGGGCGCGTGGGCGGCGATGCGGAAACTGATCCATGAAGGCGAGGCCGATATCCTGATCGGCACGCAGATGCTGGCGAAAGGCCACGACTTCCCCAACCTCACGCTGGTCGGCGTCATCAGCCCCGACGGCGCGCTGTATAGCGCCGATTTTCGCGCATCGGAAAAACTCTTCGCCCAGCTCACCCAAGTCGGCGGCCGCGCCGGGCGCGCCGACAAGGCGGGTGAAGTGATCGTGCAGACCGCCTTCCCCAACCATCCGTTGTTTCAGGCGTTGCGCGCGCACGACTACGAGATATGGGCGCAGACCCTGCTGGCCGAGCGCCAGATGGCGGGCTTCCCGCCCTTCGTCTATCAGGCGCTGCTGAGTGCCGAAGGCAAGCAACTGCATGAGGTGAACGAGTTCCTGCAACGGGCGCGCAGCGCAGCGAAGGACCTGCAGATGCCCGTCGAAGTGTACGGCGTCGTCCCGGCCGCCATGCCCAGGCGCGCCAACCACCATCGCGCGCAACTGCTGGTGCAGGCAGACCGGCGCAAAGCGCTGCAGGACTTCCTGCGCGCATGGAAGCCGGCGCTGGATAGCTTGCCCGCGCAGAAGTTGCGCTGGGTGCTGGACATCGATCCGCTGGAATTCTGAGCATCGAGCGGCTGACAATCGCCTACAATTGCACATCCCTCCAACTGCTGAAACGAGGTAGAAGAAAATGAACAAATTACTCTGTATTGCCGCAGCCCTGTCCATCCTGATGTTGTCGGGATGTGCAACCAATCGCCAGAGCTTTCAGCCGATCATGGAGTCAAGGCAGTCTCCTGCCATGAGTTCAAGCTACGTTGCCGGAATGTTCAGCCGCGAGTGGGACTCGGGCAAGACGAGCTTCGGCCTCGGCATAGTCAATACCGCGACAGCCGAGGAATATGTCATGCCTTTTGGCGCCAGCAGAATCCTGATGGGCAATGTAGTGGATGAGACCGCCATGATTCAGCTTCCTCCGGGCGAATACCGGATCGCGTATTGGCTCAACTATTCGACCAAGGACCTGGCGCCCATTACTCGCACCGACATACCTGCCGATTCCGTGAGCGGCCTGCCGTTTACGCTTGCACCCGGAGAGGTGGTTTTCCTGGGCAGCTATGTCGCGAAGAAGGAGCGCAGCAATGGTTCCGACCAGACCAGGGTTCGCCACCAGCGGCTTACTCTGCAATCGGCCCGAAAATCACTCTCGATCAGCTATCCGGCGTTCGCGTCACAGACAATGTCATGCCCGAGCTGCCTGAAATGAGCATACAACTGCCCCTAATCGAGCAGGGTAGGGTGGGCACGGTGTCGCGCCCCTAGGCGCACATTTAAGATTTGGCAGCGGGCGCCGGATAATCGATCCGCTGGATCTTTGAGCTACATCAAACAAGCACGGCAAGTCACTGCTTGCCGCGGCGCTATAATGGGACGCGAATCCATACGTGCACACACTCCATGAATACCGACACGAAATTGCTGGACGCTATCGCCGCGGTCGCCGGCAGTGAAGCCGTTTTGACAGGCGAAGCCGCTGCCTCCCATTACCAGGACTGGCGCGGTCGTTATGCGGGCGATGCGCTCGCGGTGGTGCTGCCTGCCGACACGCAGCAGGTCAGCGAGGTGGTCAAACTGTGTGCCGCGCACAAGATCGCCATCGTGGCGCAGGGCGGCAATACCAGTTTGTGCGGCGCCTCCGTGCCGCTGGCGAACGGCAGCAAACAGATCGTCATCAACCTGTCGCGCATGAACCGCATCCGCGCGCTCGATGCCACCAACTACACCATGACAGTCGAGGCGGGCTGCAAGCTGGCCTCGCTGTACGAAGCGCCGGAGCAGGCCGACCGCATCTTTCCGCTCGGTCTCACCGCCATCGCGCCGCACTGCGAGATCGGCGGCAACCTCTCCACCAAGGCGGGCGGCATCAACGTGCTGCGCTACGGCAACGCGCGCGACCTCGTACTGGGGCTCGAAGTGGTGCTGCCGGACGGGCGCATCTGGAACGGTTTGCGCAGCCTGCGCAAGGACAACAGCGGCTACGATCTCAAGCACCTGTTCATTGGAGCGGAGGGCACGCTCGGCATCATCACCGCTGCCGTGCTCAAGCTCTTCCCCCGCCCCAAGTCGGTGGCGACCGCCTGCATCGCGGTGCAGGATCCCGCTGCCGCCGTGTCGCTGCTGGCACACCTGCGCGCCACCTGCGGCGACAAGATCAGCGGCTTCGAGATCGTTTCGCGCTCCTGCCTCGATCTCGTGTTCAAGCATATTCCCGACACGCACGAACCGTTCGCGACGCAGCATGAATGGATAGTGATCACGCAACTGGCCGATGTGCTGCCAGCGCCGCTCGACGGCCCCCTGCGCTACGCACTCAACACCTTCGGCAGCGGCGTCATAGAGTCCGAGATCACCACCAACAAGGACGCCGCCGAGCGCTGGTGGAAGCTGCGCAAGAACATCGCCGAGGCGCAGAAGGCCGAGGGCATCAGCATCAAGCACGACGTCTCCGTACCCATCAGCCGCGCGGCGGAATTCATCGCCGAGGCCAGCGCAGCGCTGCGCAGCGCCTGGCCCGGCATTCGCATCGTCGCCTTCGGCCACCTCGGCGACGGCAACATCCACTACAACGCCTCCATGCCGGATGCCGCGCAGAACAAGTCCTTCATCGAACGGCACGAAGACGACGTGCACCACCTCGTGTATGAAGTCGTGGCCAGGCTCGACGGCAGCATCAGCGCCGAGCACGGCCTGGGCCAGCTCAAGCGCGACGAGATCACCCATTACAAGAGCGCGCTGGAACTGGAGCTGATGCGCAGCATCAAACGCACACTCGACCCGCAGGGGCTGATGAATCCGGGCAAGGTCATCTAGGCGGATGTTGCGATAACGCCGGACGAAGGACGGAAAGGAGGCAGCATGTTACGCACTGGCTCGATGGTTCTTCTACTTGCCGCACTGGCGGGCTGCATGACGCAGGCCGAGAAGATCGCGGCGGAAAAAGCGGAAATAGACGAGATGATCAAGATCTACGGCCCGGCATGCGAGAAGCTGGGCTACGCCAGGGACGTCGATCCGTGGCGCGACTGCATCCTGCGCCTGCGCGCGCACGACGACGAGCGCTACCGTACCCGTCCCACCACCACGACCTGCACCGGGCATCGCGGCTTCTACCACTGCACCACCTTCTGAGGAAAGAAGGCCCGTATCGCGGGAGCGATCCGATAGCGCCGCAAGGGGCTGCCATGGACTACTCGAGTCTGTCTGCGTTCTTCCTCCGCCTGCGGCGCATGCTTCCGGCCGTCATCTGTCTTTTTTTCGTGCAGTCCGGGGGAGCCGCAGAGCTGCCGCAAAATGACGATTCCGAGCTACGGTCGATTGCGACCGTGCCGGCAGCGGCCGGCGCGGGAACGGACCCCGCCGGAACATCGTCCCTTTTGCTGCGCCGCAACAGCCTGATCATCGCCGGCGGCGCCGCCATGGTCGCGGCCTATGGATTCAACAATTGGTGGGACTCCGGCTTCGGCGGCGGCTTCGATAGCGCCAACGAAGGCTGGTTCGGCGCCGGCACCGATTTCGGCGGCGCCGACAAACTCGGCCATCTGTACGGCAACTACGCAGGCGTGCGCCTGCTGACGCCGCTGTTCGAACTGGCCGGCAACAGTCGCGCGGCTTCGTCCTCGCTGGCCCTGTGGTCGACGCTGGGCGTCTACACGGCCGTCGAGGTCATCGACGGTTTCTCGCGCAACTGGCAATTCAGCGCGCAGGACGCACTCGCCAACGCGGCGGGCGCGGCACTGGGGTATGCGCTGGAGACGCACCCGGAGTATGACGCCATCCTCGATCTGCGCATCGACTACCGCCGCTCGCCGCGTTCGCCCGACTTCGATCCGTTCGGCGACTATTCGGCGCAACGCTACCTGCTCGTGGTCAAGGCCGACGCCTTTGACGCGTTGCGCGAGCACGGTTTCCTGCGCTACGTCGAGTTCACGGTCGGTTACGGCACGCGCGGCTACGGCAGCGCCGCCACGCATCAGCGCGATACTTATGTCGGCCTCAGCCTCAATCTCGCGCGCCTGCTGGCCGACGGCGTCTATGAGGGCCGCATGCATTCGACGCCCTTCCAGCGCGGCACGGACCGCCTGTTCGAACTGGTGCAGTTCCCGAGCGTCGTTTATGCGCGCCGCAGCCTGGAATAATGGGTCCCGTTCGCCACGGGACGCAGACGCGAAAAGTGATATAAAGTCGCCCAAACGGCATCCGCCCAGCCCGATTCGGACAGAGGAGAAGCGCACATGGCAAACCAACCCGAGATCACCAACATGGCCCTGTTCTGCGACTTCGAGAACGTGGCGCTGGGCGTGCGCGACGCCAAGTACGCGCAGTTCGACATCAAGAAGGTGCTGGAACGCCTGCTGCTCAAGGGCAGCATTGTGGTCAAGAAAGCCTATTGCGACTGGGACCGCTACAAGGAATTCAAGGCCACCATGCACGAGGCCGCTTTCGAGCTGATCGAGATTCCGCACGTGCGGCAAAGCGGAAAGAACTCCGCCGACATCCGCATGGTGGTGGACGCCCTCGACCTCTGCTACACCAAGTCCCACGTCGATACCTTCGTCATCATCAGCGGCGACTCTGACTTCTCGCCGCTGGTGTCCAAGCTGCGCGAGAACAACAAATACGTGATCGGCATCGGCGTGAAGGATTCAACGTCCGATTTGCTGAGCGCCAACTGCGACGAATTCATCTTCTACGACGATTTGGTGCGCGTGCAGGAAGCGAAGAAGAAGCAGGCTGCGAAGAAGGCGCCCCCCAAGAAGAAGGCCGAAGCGACGAAACCGACAGAAGCCAAGAGCGAGGACGACAAGAAACAGGAGGCCATGGATTTCCTGGTCGAGACCGTCGAGGGCCTGATCGCCGAGCGCGGCTCGGACGAGAAGCTGTGGGGTTCGATGGTGAAGCCCACCATGCAGCGCCGCAAGCCCGGCTTCAACGAATCGTATTACGGCTACCGCTCATTCAAGGAGTTGATCGAGGATGCGCAGAAGCACAAGCTGGTCGTGCTGGTGAAGGACGAGAAGTCGGGGCAGTACACGATACGGTTGCCGGCAGGGGATTAGCGAGATGGAGAAATGGAATAAGCATTTAGAATTGGCAGCAAAGGCGCTACCCGTAATGGCAGGAGCGTCGTTAGCAATCTCAATTGCATATGATTTTGGCTATCTTTATGGCCTGGGAATGTCGTT
>JBQGEN010000232.1:0-7880 GCA_052039615.1 Sideroxyarcus sp.
GCCGCGATCGGCGCCAACATCATCTCGCGCGAGAACGTGAAGGCCCTGCGCAAGAACGTGCTGGCCAAGTGCTACGGCGGCGACATCTCGCGCAAGAAGAAGCTGCTGGAAAAGCAGAAAGCGGGTAAGAAGCGCATGAAGCAGGTGGGTAGCGTGGAGATCCCGCAGGAGGCGTTCCTCGCCATCCTGCGCGTGGACGACAAATAACCGGATAGAAATTCAAATGACTTTTGCCTTGATCCTGTTTTCCTTGCTGCTGCTGACCGGCGCAATCTGGCTGCTGGACCGTTTCATGCTGCGCGGCAAGCGCGCGGCCGGAGTGAACGAACCGTGGTGGGTGGAATACGCCAAGAGCTTCTTCCCGGTGATCCTGGTCGTGTTCCTGCTACGCTCCTTTGTGGTCGAGCCCTTCAAGATCCCGTCCGGATCGATGATCCCGACCCTGCATGTCGGGGATTTCATTCTGGTCAACCGCTATACCTACGGCCTGCGCCTGCCCATCGTCAACAAGAAGGTCGTCGAAGTGAACGATCCGCAGCGCGGCGACGTGATGGTGTTCCACTATCCGGAAGACCCCTCGGTGGATTATATTAAGCGCGTGGTCGGGGTGCCGGGGGATGTGCTGGTCTATCGCGGCAAGCGGCTGTGGGTAAACGGCAAGGAGCAGGTGCTGCAGCGCGACGGCGATTTCAATTACGTCGAGAGCGAATTGAGATTCGTGCACACCGAGCGTTACTTGGAAGCTTTGGACGGAAGGGCGCATGCCGTGCTGCTGAACCCGGAGTTGCCTCAGCTGCATCTGGCCAACGTGGCGAATTTCCCGCAGCATGAACAGTGCAGCTATAGCGAGGAGGAGATGCGCTGCACCGTTCCCGCCGGGCATTACTTCATGATGGGCGACAACCGCGACAACAGCCGCGACAGCCGTTACTGGGGATTTGTGCCGGATGAGATGATCGTCGGTAAGGCGTTCTTCATCTGGATGAATTTTGGCGAACTGAAACGTATCGGTCTGGCGATCGAATAAATGGTGATATCGGGAAAGGAATGAAGATGAAAGCATTTGCAGGAAGGCAGCGTGGCATTAGCTTGGTCGGCATGATCATGATCGGGGCGGCGATAATCTTTGTGGCCATCGCGGCCATGAAACTGGTTCCGGCGTACATGCATAGTGCGCAGATCGAGGAGATTTTCAAATCGATCGCCAACGACCCGATGATGCGGGGAGCGACGATCAGCGAAATCAAGGATTCATACGCCAAGCGCGCCAACGTCAACTACATCACGGACATCAAGGCGGAAGACATCGAAGTGGACAGATACGAGGGGCGGGTGACGCTGAGTGCCAGTTACTCGGTCAGGATCCCGCTGGCAGGCAATGCCACTCTGCTGCTTGAATTCAATCCGTCCAGTTCATAACCGTATCGATGACGCCAGCGGCACTGTGCAAGCAGATAGACCACCAGTTCGTCCAGCCGCAATTGTTGCAGCGGGCGCTGACCCATCGCAGCTATAGTGCCGCGCATAACGAGCGCCTGGAATTCTTGGGCGACAGCGTGCTGAACTGCAGCATCGCCAAATACCTGTACGATACCTATCCGGACCTGCCCGAAGGCGATCTTTCCCGTTTGCGCTCCAACCTGGTGAACCAGCAGACCCTGGCCATTCTGGCGCAACAGTTGGGTCTGGGAGAGTTGCTGTTGCTGGGCGAGGGCGAACGCAAGAGCGCGGGGCATCGCCGCCCCTCCATTCTGGCGGATGCGCTGGAGGCCCTGTTCGGTGCCGTGCTGCAGGATGCGGATTTCGCCACTGCGGAAAAGGTCGTGCTGGGTCTGTACGTGCCGTACATCGCGCAGGCCGATCTGCAGGCGCTGGGAAAGGATGCCAAGACCCTGCTGCAGGAGCATCTGCAGGGCAACAGGCTGGCCTTGCCGCAATACAAGGTGGTCGAGATCAAGGGCGAGGCGCATGCGCAGACGTTCATCGTCTCTTGCGAGATCGCGCAGCTCGGCCTGATCACCCGGGGCGAGGGGGCGAGTCGCCGCATCGCCGAACAGGTTGCTGCCGAACAGGCTTACCAACATATCACTCGCAAACCATGACCGAATCCGAAAACTTCCATAGCGGCTTCATCGCCATCGTCGGCCGCCCCAATGTGGGCAAGTCGACCCTGCTCAACCATCTTATCGGGCAGAAGATCAGCATCACGTCGCGCAAGGCGCAGACCACGCGCCACCGCATCACCGGCATCCTCACCGAGGACAAGATGCAGTTCGTGTTCGTCGATACGCCCGGTTTCCAGACCCAGCACACCAACGCCCTCAATCGCAGCATGAACCGCGTGGTGACCAGCAGCCTGCGCGAAGTGAGCGTGGTGCTGTTCGTGCTGGAGGCGCGCCACTTCGATGAGCGCGACCAGCAGGTGCTGGAGCTGTTGCCGCAGAACCGCCCGGTGATCCTGGTCATCAACAAGGCGGACCTACTGGCAGACAAGGCCGAGCTGCTGCCTTTCATCGAGAAGGTGTCGGTGCTGCGCCACTTCGCCGCCATCGTCCCGGTCAGCGCGCGCCAGGACAAACAGCTTGATACGCTGCTCGATGCCATCCGTCCCTTCATCCCGGAGGGCGAACACCTGTATGCCGAGGACGAGATCACCGACCGCAACGAGCGCTTCCTTGCCGCCGAACTGCTGCGCGAGAAGGTGTTCCGCTTCACGGGCGAAGAGCTGCCGTACTCGGTGAGCGTGGTGATCGAGCAGTTCAAGCTGGAAGGCAAGCTGCGCCGCATCCACGCCGCCATCCTGGTGGACAAGGAGGCGCACAAGGCCATGCTCATCGGGCACAAGGGTGAGAAGCTCAAGGAGATCGCCACCCAGGCACGCTTGGACATGGAGAAATTGTTCGACGGCAAGGTGTTCCTCGAGGTATTCGTCAAGGTCCGCAGCGGCTGGGCGGACAGCGCCCACATGCTGAAGACGCTGGGGTATGAGTAACGCGGCATCCAAACAGCGCATCCAGGACGAACCCGCTTTCGTACTGCACAGTTACCCGTTCCGCGAGACCAGCCTGATCGTCGAGGTGTTCAGCCGGCAGCACGGGCGCGTGCCGCTGGTCGCGCGCGGTGCGCGGCGGCCGCGCTCGGCGGTGCGAGGACTGTTGATGGGCTTCCAGCCCCTGCTTCTGAGCTGGTTCGGCAAGCATGAGCTGCGCACCCTGCACAGTGCGGAGTGGCGGGGCGGCCAGCCGCAGCTGCAGGGAACGGCATTATTGTGCGGTTTCTATCTGAACGAACTGCTGCTCAACCTGATGGCGCGCGACGACCCGCACCAGCGGCTGTTCGATTATTACCAGCAGACCCTGCAGCGGCTGGCGCAGGAGGACGATCATGCGTTCACGCTGCGCTGTTTCGAGAAGCACATGCTGCAGGAACTGGGTTATGCGCTGCTGCTGGAAACGGAGGCGGACAGCGGCAGGCCCATCGTGCCGGGGCGGACTTACCGCTATATACTGGAGCGCGGCGCGATAGCGGAAACGGCCGATTCCGCGCAGGGCATGGCGGTGGCGGGCAAGACGCTGCTGGACATGGCGGCCGACGATTACCGCGACGCGAACAGCGCGCGCCAGAGCAAACAATTGATGCGCATGCTGCTCGATCACCATCTTGCCGGAAAGGCCCTGCACACGCGCGAACTGATGAGGGATTTGCAGAAACTATGATCAAACTCGGACTGAACATCGACCACGTCGCCACGCTGCGCCAGGCGCGCGGCGCGCGTTATCCCAATCTGGTGCGTGCCGCGCTGGTCTGCGAGGAGGCGGGGGCAGACGCTATCACCATCCATCTGCGCGAAGACCGGCGCCACATCCAGGACGCCGATGTCGACATCCTGCGCGGCATGCTGCAGACGCGCATGAACCTCGAATGCGCCGTCACCGACGAGATGATCGCCAATGCGCTGCGTGTCAGACCGCACGACATCTGCCTCGTGCCGGAAAAACGCGAAGAACTGACCACAGAAGGCGGGCTGGACGTGGTGAAACATTTCGATGCGGTGCAGCGCGCCACGCAGCGTTGTGCCGAAGCCGGTATCCGCGTCTCCCTGTTCATCGATGCCGACGAACGTCAGCTGGATGCGGCCAGAAAGGCCGGTGCGCCCGTGGTCGAGATCCATACCGGAAAGTATGCCGATGCGGACAGCATACCGGCGATGGAGCAGGAACTGGCGCGCATCCATCGCGCTGCCTTGCACGCACACGCGCTCGGTTTGCAGGTCAACGCCGGACATGGCCTGAACTATCACAACGTGCGCCCCATCGTGGCGATCCCGCACATCGCCGAACTCAACATCGGTCACGCCATCGTTTCCGAGGCCGTGTTCATCGGTCTGGAGCAGGCGGTGAAGAAGATGAAGTGCCTTTTGACCGCTGGGTTCCCGCTTTCGCGGGAATGACGGATGATCCTCGGCATCGGCACCGACATCGTCAACGTGGCGCGCATCGAGGAGGCCTGCGCGCGCCATGGAGCCGCATTCGCCGCGCGCATCCTGAGCGCGCAGGAACTGGCCGAGTACGGCACCCAGGTCCATTCGGCGCGTTTCCTGAGCAAGCGCTTCGCGGCCAAGGAGGCCTTGGCCAAAGCCACCGGGCACGGGCTGCGCGCTCCGGTCAGCCTGCAGCGCATCACCGTCTCCCATGACGAACTCGGCAAGCCGGTCTTTCTGTTCGATGCGGAACTGTCCGCGTACCTGTCGCGGCTCGGCGTGGTGGCGCACCATTTGAGCCTCAGCGACGAGCGCGACACCGCTGTGGCATTCGTGATTCTGGAAGGAGAAGGTTGATGGGTAACGGTCCGGTGATGCTGGATGTGCTGGGAAAACACCTCACTGCCGAGGACGAGGCGCGTCTGCGTCACCCGCTGGTCGGCGGCGTCATCCTGTTCTCGCGCAATTACGAGTCGCCAGGCCAGCTTGCCGAGCTGACCGCCAGCATCCATGCCCTGCGCACTCCGCCGTTGCTCATCGCGGTGGACCACGAAGGCGGCCGCGTGCAGCGCTTCCGCGAAGGCTTCACCCGCATCCCGCCGATGCGCGAACTGGGCAAGGTATGGGACGCGCACCCCAGGCACGCCAAGCACCTCGCACAGCAGGCGGGCTTCGTGCTGGCCTCGGAACTGCGCGCCTGCGGCGTGGATTTCAGCTTCACGCCGGTGCTGGATGTGGACCACGGTGCGAGTTGCGTCATCGGCGACCGCGCCTTCCACGCCGATCCGCAGGCGATCGCCGAGCTGGCGCACAGCCTGTTGCTGGGCTTGCGCCAGGGCGGCATGCCGACAGTGGGCAAGCATTTCCCCGGGCACGGCTTCGTCTGCGCCGATTCGCACCTGGAGATCCCGGTGGACGAGCGCAGCTATACCGATATCGAACTGTGCGATCTCATCCCGTTCCGGCAGATGGTGAGCTACGGCCTGACCGCCGTGATGCCTGCGCATGTCATCTACCCCAGAGTCGATCCCCTGCCGGCCGGTTTCTCCAGGGTGTGGCTGAAAGACGTCCTGCGCGGCCAACTGGGTTTCGAGGGCTGCATCTTCAGCGACGACCTGAGCATGGAAGGTGCGACCGTCGCGGGCGGCATCGTGCAGCGCGCCGAAGCGGCGCTGAACGCCGGCTGCGACATGGTGCTGGTGTGCAACAGGCCGGATTCGGCGGACGAACTGCTGGCCGGATTGAAGTGGGATATGCCGGCGCCGAGCAAGGCGCGCCTGGCGCAGATGCATGGACGCGCGCATCCGCGAACGCTGGTGCAATTGCATGAGGACGCCGATTTCATCAAGGCGCTGCACGAGGTCGCCGGCATCGGCATGCGCGAGGGCGAGCTGCCGCTGGTGTAGCCAATTGTGTGCCTGCTTGCGATAATCGACGCCGTTAGAACTTTTACCTCCGGTACGCGACATGAGTGAATTCCAGTTGAGCCTGTTGGTCATCGGCTTCATCGTCGTGGCCGGTGTCTTCCTCTACGGACAGTGGCAGCAATGGCGCTATCGCCGCAGTATCGGGATGCCGCCGCACGACCAGCCCGCGGCCGCGCAGGCTGAGCCGCAACGGGATCTCCGCAGCGACGAACATGGCGATCCCCTGACCGCCACGCCTGCCGTGGCCGAAGCGGCCGACGGGGTGTGCGGCCTGCTCAACGATGCGACCGATTATGTCGCCACCTTTTTGCTCAAGACCGCGTCATCGGTTGATGCGCTTGAGGTCCTGTGGCAGCGCCGCTTCGACTTCGGCAAGACCGTCAATGCCTGCGGCCTGAACGCGGGCAGCGGGCTGTGGGAGCGCCTGATCCCCGAGAGCCCGCAGGTCTACCGCGCCTTCCGCCTCGGGCTGCAACTGGTGGACCGGGGCGGCTCCGTGAGCGAGATGCGGCTGGCCGCTTTCCGCGATCTGCTCGACGATATCGCGGCGCAGCTGCAGGTCGAGGTGAAGCTGCCGGCGGTTGCGGACGCGCTCGATCGCGCGCAGCAACTCGACCGTTTCTGCGCCGAGGTGGACCGGATGATCGGCATCAACCTGTTGACCAGCGGCGACCGCAGACTGTTCGGGACGGAAGTGGCAAATGCGGCAGCGCGGATCGGCTTCGCACTGCAGGCCGACGGCACCTTCCATCTGCTGGAGGAGAGCGGCGCGACCCTGTTCAGCCTGAGCGCGTCCGACGGCACACCCTTCCAGCATCACACTCTCAACCAGTCGCGCGTGGACAGCCTGACGCTGCTGATGGACATCCCGCGCGTGGACAACCCCGTCCGCCGTTTCGACGAGATGGTGGCGCTGGCGCAGGAGCTGGGCAAGGCGTTGCGCACGACCATGGCGGACGACCAGCGTGTGGCCTTGAGCGAAGGCGCCATCGCCCAGATACGCGCGCAGGTCGCCGCCACCGAAGAGCTCATGCTTGCTGGGCACATCACGCCGGGCAGCGCGCAGGCGCTCAGGCTGTTTTCCTGATGACGGCAGCACAACGTGTTGCGCAACTGCGCGCCGAGATCGAACGACACAACCAGGCTTACTACGTGCTGGATGCGCCGACCATTCCGGACGCGGAATACGACAAACTGTTCCGCGAACTGCAAGCCCTCGAAACACAATACCCCGAACTGCTGACACCCGATTCACCCACGCAGCGCGTCGGTGGCAAGGTGCTGGACGGATTCGCACCGGTGCGTCACGCCGTGCCCATGTTGTCCATCCGCACCGAAACCGACACTGAAGCCAGCGGTGCGACCAACTTCGACACCCGTGTACGCAACGCGCTGGGCGGGGAAGGTGAGGTCGAATATGCCTGCGAACTCAAGTTCGATGGCCTTGCCATCAACCTGCGCTACGAGCGCGGCGTGCTGGTGCAGGCCGCCACGCGCGGCGACGGCGAGACCGGCGAAGATGTCACCCAGAACATCCGCACCATCCATGGCATCCCGCTGCACCTCACAAATTGCACCGCCGAGGTGCTGGAAGTGCGTGGCGAGGTCTATATGTCGCGCAAGGATTTCAACCGCTACAACGAAAAGCAGCGCGAGCTAGGCTTGCCCACGCTGGTCAATCCACGCAATGGAGCGGCAGGCAGCATCCGCCAGCTCGATCCGGCGCTGGCGGCCAGGCGCCCGCTGTCGTTCTTCGCCTACGGCCTGGGCGAAGTGCAGGGATGGACGTTGCCTGCAACGCATAGCGGCATTCTGGATGCGGTGCAGGGCTTCGGCTTGCCGGTATGCGACGAGCGTGCCGTGGTGCGCGGCGCACAGGCGCTGGCCGGATTCCACCAACGCATCGCCGCCAGGCGCGACGCGCTGCCGTTCGACATCGACGGCGTGGTGTACAAGGTCAACAGCCTGGCGCT
>JBQGEN010000233.1:0-1658 GCA_052039615.1 Sideroxyarcus sp.
CATTGTTATAGGCTTCATAGTCTTTATCCTTTGCTACGCATCGCGAGTCGTATGCAGGTCTCGGGCAAGCTGCGGCACCTGAGGCACCGCCCAACCCTCGCCACCACCTGAGGCAATGACGCCGACGCAGCGCACACGCAAAAAAGCCGCTCCCCCTAACGAGGAGCGGCTTTTCAAGATCAAGGCATTACGCAATCGGCGGTCGGCCGCGGTTGATAAAGAGATCGGTCAGCGCTTCGCGCAAGAGCTCTTGGACGCTTGAATCTTCGGCAAGCGCAATCTCGCGCAACTGTCGGGACACGGCCGGATCAAAGTGGCCGGCAATCGTCTTCTTGCCCTGCCGGCTCGGCGGTTGGGATGGCGCCGTAGGCGTCTCCTGGATCACCGCATCGGACTGAAGCTGCCCGGCATGCGCATGGAGCGCCGCGGCAAGTGTTGGTTTCTTTGCCATGTGTACATCTCCACGTGTATACATGTCTTTATGTCTACTTCCCCACGTGTCTACATAGCCACGTGTAGAGCTTGGTGATCTCTTCTGCGGCTTTGCCGCGCGGTTCATACTCCTGAGCCGTCGCGCCGGCGGTAAGCGCATGCACAAAAGCCGACCGGTGGCCCAAGGAGACCGGCGCGAGCGGGATGCCGTACCCCTCGACCGCCTCTCCGGCCTCACGGGTGAGCGACCCACGCGGTGGCACCGCGTTCAAGACCACCACGGCCGGTCTCCCGGCAATACGCACGAGGTCAATGGTCATGCCGATGGCTTTGAGATCGAGGATCGCCGGCCGGCACGGGATGAGAATGAGGTCAGCGGCGCGAGCTGCGGCCAGCGCCGCACTCTCGACATGCGGCGCGGTATCGATAAAGACAAATGCGGCGCCATGAGCTTCGGCCGTCCTGAGCACGTGCGAGAGACGCGTCGCTTGCGCAGAGATGACCACGGGAGCCTCTGCCTGCCGCAAGTCACTCCAGCCTGAGGCACTCGCCTGGGGATCAAGGGGCTTTGCACAAAAAGTGACAGTTTGTCCGGTGATTTTGTGCAACGGGCGATTCTGCACAAAAAGTCTGGTATGACCATCGCGTCCATTTTTGAAATGTATCTTGCCAAAGACAAGTGGAATTCTTCTTGACACATGCCTGACTAGGTGTGTTATGCTACGGTTGCGGTGAGCACCTCTAACCTAGAGGTGCTCATGGATTTGTGGAGGGCGAGGGAATTGAACCCTCTCGCGTTAGGATACCAAGCCCCGAGCGAGCACCACGCGCCCCCCACAAGTTCTTGACTTCTGTTAACTGCTTTTGTCCCTGACGCTCTCACCTAGATATTGTTGGCGTTCCTGGCGCCTTGCATATTCAGCCAAAATAAGCCCCGACAAAAAACTGCCGTAGCTTTTGCGTGTAGGAGCCATCTCTTGCATCAGTTCATAGGTGTATCTATCGATACTCAATGCACGTACAATAACGCCAGAGTGAAGCCGAGAGGAAACGGGAGCTGAGAGGTGGGTGTTAGCCATCACGCACTCCAACGAGGAGAGGGCATGCAGATCTAGTGTCATGAACCATGTACACAATAATGCAAACTGCAATAAAAGATGTCAAGTAAAATTTTTAACCATACATATCAATGCCTTATGAGCAGCAACTGGCACATTGATATCTCA
>JBQGEN010000234.1:0-2192 GCA_052039615.1 Sideroxyarcus sp.
TGAGTTTTGAAAGTGATTCTTCCACTTGTCCTGATTCGAGTCTCAAACTCGTTTTTCTTGTGTTCAAGCATACTTAGAGCGTTTAACTTCATACTTCGATATAACTCCTTGAGATATACTCGTGTGGCTTTTACATATGACAACTTCATTCCATAATCATAACTTGGGGGTAAATGAATTTCTGGTATCACATATAACAATATAATCTGCAGATTATCTTTAATACCTTCTGCAAATTTTATTGCATAATCGAATGACTTATTCGAGGGGCTCGAGCCGTCGTAAGGGAACAAAATCTTCTTGAACATAGATATACAAATTACAAGTACCCGGGCGAATTCGATATAATATATCTCCTGCTTTCAATCATACATTTCATTCTTAATGTTTGACTATCATAACAGGACATTCAGAGATTTCTGAAACTCGCCTTGTAACACTTCCTAAAAGCTTTAATTTATTATTATCCTCCTCCTTCTCCAGCTCTTTGCTCCCCATAATAATCATATCAACATTCTCATTTTTTGCCACACTTGCCACTCCATCTGCTGGATTGCACATCCCCATTACGAACCGCACATCTATGCCATTATCCTTCACTTTTTCTGATCTGTCTTTCAATAGTTGTTCTGCGCCAATTCTTGCAATGTTGAGAATCTGCATCTTCGCATCCCTTACAGTGCCAGATTTATCCCCTAGAAAGCTCATAATAGTCCCCGAAGGTATTAGTTTATCATCCAATATATGCAATATTATGATTTCTGCGTTCAGTAATTTTGCCAGTTCTATGGCTTTATTTAGGGCTTTATCTGACAGCTCTGATCCGTCGTGTGGTACCAAGATTTTCTGTTTCAAGGTGCTGCTCCAGTGCTCCTCACAAGTTCAAATGTGTTTCTTCATCGTTATTAATGTTTGATTATTTCTCAATGTCTGGAAGATAGCCTGCGCCAGATTGCAAAGAATTAGAAAAGAAAGCAGGGGTTATGTATTATGAAAGCTCTTAATACTGTAAGGCTAATTTTGTCAGTATCGATAACTGCACTGCGTTGCAAAATATCCGCAGTAATTATATTGCTGCAACATAACTACATGAACTAATCTAATGAAAACTAGACTGGGAATTAACGGCTTTGGACGCATAGGCAGATGCTTTTTGAGAGCCGCATTACAGGATAAAGAATTCATGGACCTTGTTGATATAGTAGCTATAAATGACTTGACTGATGCAAGGACCTTGGCGCATCTTTTCAAATATGACTCTGTATTTGGGAGATTTCAAGGGGAAGTTTATGCAAAAGATAACAGTTTAATATTAGCTAATAAGGAAATCAGGGTTACTTCTGAGAAAGACCCAGCTAACATTCCATGGAAAGACCTACAGGTGAATATCGTCCTTGAATCAACAGGAAAATTTAATGATGCAAAGGAAGCCGCAAAACATATCAATGCGGGAGCAAAAAAAGTGATAATTTCAGCTCCGGCGAAACAACCAGATGCAACAATATTAATGGGAATCAATGAAAAACAGTACGACAGTGATAAAGACAATGTTATCTCGATGGCTTCGTGCACTACTAATTGTCTAGCCCCAGTTGTCAAGGTTCTCAATGACAGATTTGGAATTGAAAAAGGGTACATGACAACGTGTCATGCGTATACAAATGACCAGAGGCTCTTGGATTTACCTCACAAAGATCTAAGAAGAGCAAGAGCAGCAACAGTATCAATAATCCCCACCACTACAGGGGCGGCAAAATCAATAGGAATAGTTATACCTGAATTAGAAGGCAAGCTAGACGGCATGGCCCTTCGGGTTCCTGTTAGTAATGGTTCTGTAACAGATATGGTGCTGACATTGAAAAAAGACGTTACCAAAGAGGAGGTGAATAGTGCGCTGAAGGAAGCCTCTCAAGCTAATCTCAAAGGAATAATGGCTTATACGGATGAGCCTATTGTATCATCTGATATTATTGGAGAACCATGTTCTTCTGTTGTGGATGGCCTCAGTACCATGGTCCTGGGGAACAAAAGCAATACTGTCAAGGTATTATCTTGGTATGATAACGAATTTCATAAGGTCAATTAATCTACAAGCAAAACTCCACTCGTTATCGTACCAAGATAATACCTTGACAGTATCGCTTTTGTTCCCCAGAACCATAGTACTGAGGCCATCCACAACAGAGGAGCAT
>JBQGEN010000235.1:0-5007 GCA_052039615.1 Sideroxyarcus sp.
GGCAGATGCCGTCTAGATGCTTGATCACCGGCACCTTGGCTTCCTCCGAGATGCGCGCGATCAAGCTCTTGCCGCCGCGCGGCACGATCACGTCCACGTCGTCCTTCATGGTGATGAGCTCGCCCACCGCGGCGCGGTCGGTGGTGCCCACGACCTGCACTGCGGTCTCGGGCAGGCCTGCTTCGCGCAGGCCCTGATGCACGCAGGCGGCGATGGCTTGGTTGGAGTGGATGGCCTCCGAGCCGCCGCGCAGGATGGCGGCGTTGCCCGACTTCAGGCACAGGCCGGCCGCGGCGTCCGTCACGTTCGGGCGCGATTCGTAGATGATGCCGATGACGCCCAGCGGCACGCGCATACGGCCGACCTGGATGCCGGATGGACGGTATTTCATGTCGGAAATCTCGCCGATGGGGTCGGGCAGGGCGGCGATCTGGCGCAGGCCTTCGGCCATGCCCATCACCGTCTTTTCGGTGAGCGTGAGGCGGTCGACCGAGGCGGCATCCAGGCCGTTCGCTTTGGCGGCGGCGACATCTTTGGCGTTCGCGGCGATGAGTTGCGCGCGGTTGAGCAGGATGGCAGTCGCGATGTTCTCCAGCGCGTGGTTCTTGGCGTTGGTGTCGGCCATGGCCATCAGGCGCGACGCGGCGCGGGCGGCCTGCCCGACAGATTTCATGTAGTCCTTGATGTTGTCCATGTTGCTCGTCTCGTGAGGAGGTGCGCATTTTAGCATTGCGCATGCGCTAGAATGCTGGCCTTATTAAAGAAAGCACAGCATGTCCGATATCCTCAACAAGATCCTTGCAGTGAAGAATCAGGAAGTCGCCGCCGCCCTGTCGGCCAAGCCGCTGCCGGTCGTGCGCGCCGAAGCGGAGCGGGCCGCCGCCCCGCGCGATTTTGTCGGCGCCATCCGCAGCAAGATAACAGCCGGACAGCCCGCCGTGATCGCCGAGATCAAGAAGGCCAGTCCCAGCAAGGGCGTGATCCGCGCCAAGTTCCGCCCGGCCGAGATCGCCGCCAGCTATGCGCAACATGGCGCGGCCTGCCTGTCGGTGCTGACCGACGCGCAGTTCTTCCAGGGCAGCGAAGAATATCTGCAGCAGGCGCGCGCGGCCTGCGAATTGCCGGTGCTGCGCAAGGATTTCATGGTGCACGAATACCAGGTCTGGCAGGCGCGGGCCATGGGGGCGGATGCCATCCTGCTCATCGCCGCGGCATTGACCCTGGGGCAGATGAAGACGCTGGAGGCGCTGGCGCACAAGCTGGGCATGGCGGTGCTGGTGGAGGTGCACGACGGCAAGGAGCTGGAGACCGCGCTGCAGCTCAAGACGCCGCTGATCGGCATCAACAACCGCAACCTGCGCACCTTCGAGGTCAGCCTGCAGACCACGCTCGACCTGCTGTCGCACATCGCTGCATCCGGGAACGGGCAGAGCCGCATCGTCGTCACCGAGAGCGGCATCTTCACCGCCGCGGACGTGAAGCTGATGCGCGATCACGATGTGCACGCCTTCCTCGTCGGCGAGGCGTTCATGCGCGCGGACGATCCGGGGGCGGAGCTGGCGAAGGTGTTCGGCGTCTGACGAACCGCCCTTCCGGGGTGGAAAGGATGGCGTAAGGTTTTGTCCGTATAAATCCTTGTTCTGATCTTTCAATCGAGAGGAATCAATGAGTGCGATCCATCCTTCAGAGTTGGCCTTCATCACCAGGCATGCGCCGTTCGACCGCATGGAGCTGGCGCATGTGATGTGGATGATGGAGCGCATGGCGCTCGGCTACTACGCCGAGGGCGAGGTGATCGTCTCGCCGGAACAGGGCGCGGTGGACCGCTTCCTCGTCATCAAGCAGGGCGTGGTGCACGGCGAACAGAGCGTCGCCCAGGCTTCGGATACCGATACCTGGCTGGAACTGATGGAAGGCGAATGTTTTCCGCTGGGCGCGCTGCTGGCCAACCGCTCGGTCGCGAGCGTCTATCGGGCGGGCAGCGACACCTTCTGTTACGAGCTGCCCGCTGCTTTCTTCCTCGAACTGATCGGCATGAGCGCCGCGTTCCGCGATTTCTGCACGCGCCGCATCGCCAACCTGCTGGAACACTCCAAGCATGTCATCCAGGCGCAGTACAGCCAGTCCAGCGTCGAACAGCAGTCGCTGGCCAGCCCGCTGTCGGCGATCATCCGGCGCGCACCGGTGACCTGCGCACCCGACACTACCGTGCGCCAGGCGCTGGAAGTCATGCAGAAGCTGCGCATCGGCTCGATGGTGGCGGCGGACGCCGACGGCAGGCCGCTCGGCATCATGACGCTGCACGACGTGCTGGATCGTATCGCCCTCCCGCAGATCGATCTCGACCAGCCTGTCATCGAGGTGATGAGTATGCAATTGTCCGTGCTGCCGCCGCATGCGCTGGCGCACGAGGCGGCGCTGATGATGGCCAAGCACGGCTTCCGCCATGTGCTGGTGGTGGAGGACGGGAAACTGGTCGGGCTGGTCTCGGAAAAGGACCTGTTTGCTTTGCAGCGCGTCGGCCTGCGCCAGATCGGTTCCGCCATACGCCACGCAGTCACGCCGGAAGAGTTGCAGCAGGGCGCCGCCGACATCCGCCGCATGGCGCACAACATGATGGCGCAGGGAGTCGCGCCGGAGCAGCTGACCCAGTTCATCTCAGCCTTCAACGACTTGCTCACCGCGCGCGTGGTGGAGCTGGAATGCAGGGCCAGCGGCTTGCTCGGCACGCCGCTGCATGACGGGCTGTGCTGGATGGCGCTGGGATCGGAAGGCCGTTTCGAGCAGACGCTCAACACCGACCAGGACAACGCCCTTATCTTCGAGGTGCCGGCGGGCATGACTGCGGACCAGGTGCGCGAGAAGCTGTTGCCGGTCGCGCACCGCATCAACGAGACGCTGGCCTTGTGCGGCTTCCCGCTATGCAAGGGCGAGATCATGGCGAGCAATCCGAAGTGGTGCCTGTCGCTGGAAGAATGGAAGCGCACCTTCAACGGCTGGATCGGTGGCGGCACCCCGGAGCAGCTGCTCAACGCTTCCATCTTCTTCGATTTCCGTGCGCTCTACGGCGCCGAGGATCTGGCCGAGGAGCTGCGCGGCTGGCTGGCGCGGGTGGCCAGCGACAACAGCCGCTTCCTGCACCTGATGGCCGAGAACGCCTTGCGCAATCGCCCGCCGCTGGGCGTGGTGCGCGACTTCGTGGTGGGCAAGGAAAACAAGCTCGACCTCAAGCTGAACGGCATCACCCCGTTCGTCGATGCCGCGCGCATCTTCAGCCTGGCAGCCGGGGTGACGCACACCAATACCATCCAGCGCCTGCGCCTGAGCGCGGAGAAGATGAATCTGCATGAGTCCGAGATCGATGCCTGGATCAATGCGCTGTTGTTTATCCAGGTGTTGCGCATGCGTCACCACGACGAAACCAGCGCGCGAGGCTTGGGTGACGGTGCACTGGATAACCTGATCGACCCGGAGAAGTTGAACGAACTGGACAGGCGCATCCTGAAAGAGGCATTTCGTCAGGCGCGCAAATTGCAGGCGCGTCTGTCCATGGAGTATCACTTGTGATGAGTTGGCTGACGCGCTGGTTCGGTGGCAGGCCGCAATTGAGTGCGGAACAGCAGCAACGTTTCGCCGCGTGGCAAGCGTTGCCGCGTGCCGAGCTGAATTTGCCGGTCGCCGGGAGCCGTTGCGTGGTGGTGGATGTGGAAACCACCGGTCTCAACCTGATGCAAGACCGTTTGATCTCCATCGGTGCGGTGGCGGTGGTGAACGGCAAGATCGCGTTGGGCGACAGCTTCTATGTGGTGTTGCAGCAACGAGCCGCCAGCGAGAAAGGCAATATCCTGCTGCACGGCATCGGCACCGCGGCCCAACTCGAAGGTGAGCCACCAGCCGAAGCTTTGCTGGCCTTTCTAGACTATCTGGGCAAATCGCCGCTGGTCGCTTTTCATGTGACTTTCGACGAGACCATGATCCGGCGTGCCCTGCGCGATTATCTCGGGTTGAATTTCAAGCATCCGTGGCTGGACCTGGCTTATGTGATGCCCGGCCTGAATCCGTCGCTGGCGCGCAAATATCGCGCGCTGGACGACTGGATAGGGCACTTCAAGATTCGCATCGATGCCCGTCACAATGCGCTGGCGGACGCTTTGGCAACGGCGCAACTGTTCCAGGTGGCACATGCGCAGGCGCTCGCCAAGAAGATCGCCGATATGGCAGAGTTGCGCGATCTGGAAAGGAATCAGCGCTGGGTGAGCAGCGTAAGTTGATGGTCAGTTTGCCGGGGTATTCTTCCGACTGCAGCAATCGGTTGAGACCCTTCAAATTATCCAAATTTGTGGCATTCCAGACAAAGCACTTCCGGCCTGGTCGGCTGGCTTCACGTGGAAAAACAAGGCTTGCCGTTTGGGTGGCGGGGGATGGAATCGCGAAGGAATCGGGCCCGATTCTTGCGTGGTCAAGTACGGGATTTTTTATTTGCAGGATATTCTGAAAGAGTCGAGATATGGATTCATTGCTAATTGCGATATTCGTCATTGCCTACGCGGCCATTGCCTTCGAGCATCCGCTGAAGATCAACAAAAGCGTGCCCGCACTGATAGGCGCAGGCCTGTTATGGACCATCTATGCGGTATCCACCGGCCATGTTACCGAGCAGCTGAACGAAACCCTGTCGTCCACCGCGCAGATCATTTTCTTCCTGATGGGTGCGATGGCCATCGTCGAGGTGATCGATGCCCACGATGGCTTTGAAGTCATTACCGACCGGATCAGAACCACCAGGCTGGTCACACTGCTCTGGCTGATCGGACTGGTCACATTCTTTTTGAGCGCGGCACTCGACAACCTGACGACGACCATCGTCATGATCTCGGTGACCCGCAAGCTGCTGGGAAACCGGGACGACAGGCTGTTCTTCGCCGGCATCATCGTCATTGCCGCGAATGCCGGCGGCGCATGGTCGCCGATAGGCGACGTGACCACCACCATGCTGTGGATCGGCGG
>JBQGEN010000236.1:0-13415 GCA_052039615.1 Sideroxyarcus sp.
TGTACTTCATTTCCGGCAAGGTATCTGCGGTTGCCGAAGTGGTGGTAGTGGCGCCGTAAGTGACCTTCCACACCAGCTCGCCGGTGAATGCATCCAGGATGAAGATGCCGCGCCCCATGCTGTCGGGCGTGGGCGGTTCCGCGTCCTGGGCGCTGGCGTCATAGCCGGCGCCGAAGATCAGCACCGGGTGGGTATGCCCCTTGACGCTGGCGACCTTGGGCTGCGACCAGGTCTGGCCGAGCTCGCTGAAGTCCGTACTGGTGGTATTCGACTTCTTCCACAGGAATGACGGATTGGTCGGGTCCGGACCCACGCTCAGCGCGTAGATCATGCGCCCGCCGCGGCGCATGGCGAGGTAGAGGTTGGCGCTCTGGGTGATGCCGTCTCCATCGATCACTTGATACACGCCGGTCGAGCCATCGACGAAATAGTCCTTCTTCTCTGGCGTCGGTATGAGCCCGGCCAGCGTGGAGGGCATCTGCACTATCGGGCTGTTGTCGTGCAGGCGCTTCAGCTTGCCCAGGAAATAATCGGGAATGAAGCCCCATAGTTCGCTCCCGGGATTCGGCAGCGTGCTTCCGGACGGGTTCACCTGGTTGCCGTTGACGGCGTGGAACACGCCGTCGTTGCTGCCATAGAACACGATCACGCCGGTGGTGCCGCCGTAGTTGAGCACCACCGGGCGGGAGTGGAGGACGTCGCCATGCACCGAGGGACGGATGTTCACCGCCGGACTGGGGCAAAGGCCGACACCCGCCGTGCTGCCCGGCGGGCACAGGCTCGGCTCGTCGCCCGCGATGTCCTCTCCGCGCACCCAGCGGGTGAGCGTGTCGCGCGTGGTGGTACTGCTGGTGGCGGTTGCGCCGGTACAGGGCGAGCCGCAATCGGTCAGCGGCGCCGCAGCGGTGTAGCGGTAAGTGAAGGTCTTGCCCCCGGTGACGGTGATGGTCCAGGTGCCGTTGAAGCCGGCTGTGCTGGCGCCGGCGATGGTGACCTGCGCCCCGCTGGCGAAGCCGTGATTGTTCACGGTAGTGGCGGTGGCGGTCTTGACGGCGTATTGGCATGTCGTATCGGGTGTCGATCCAGTGAGGGTCACCGACACCGCGACTTTGAAGCTATCGGGGTCTATCACTGTGCTGACGGTGCCGTCGGTGCCGTTCAATGTCGTGTAGGTGCCGCAGTTGGAGATAGTCATGGTGTCACCGACCGCCAGCCCGTGGCCGGTGCGGACCACCGTGACGAAGTTCGCCAGGATCTGTGCGACATAAGGGGTGGCTGGCGCAACCTGGGCTCCGCTTGAAGCCGTGTAGGTGAAGTGGGTGGCATCGATGACGCTGTCCACGGTACAGGCGGTGCAGTTGTATTTCGTCTGCGACGTGTTGACGACGAATTGGGTCGTGCCCGGGGCCAGGCCGGAGGTATCGGCTACGGTCGCCGTGATGGTGGCGGAAGCGGCACCGGAGCCTTTGGCGAAGCCGGTGATGGTGATCGTCGAAGATCCCCCGCCGGCGGTGGGCGTGAAGCTTCCCGTCACCCGGCCGGGATCCGTGATGGTATCGATGGCTTGCGGTCCGGTACTTAGCAGTGCGTCGCTGATGGCCACGTTCGAGCGGTCGAAGACATGGCTTGACAGCGCGACCGTGCTGCCCGAGCAGCCTATGCAGGTATAAAGCTTGCGCGGGTTGCTGGTCGATCCGGGCGCCGCCGTGTAGTCGTCGAGGCGGTTGGCCAGGCGCAGCATTTGCGCCGCACCGCCCTTTTCCACCACTTCGCCGTCGAACAGGTCGTAGCCATAAGCTGAGCCGTTCTTGTCGTTGGCCCAGAATCCCATGACAGGGTCAGTGTTGCAGGGGGGCAGGGTATCGAAGGGCGCCGGAACGGGATTGGGAACCTGGGTGCGCGTTGCGTTGCCGCAGGTCCAGAAACTCGCCGCATTTGCGTCGATGAAGCCGGTGCCGGCGGAGCTGATGGCCGATTTGTCCAGCGCATCGGCGAGCCCGAGGATCTGCGTGGTTGCGTCGAAGGTGAACTTGTACTGCTTGAGGTTGCCCCTCCACCTGGGGTTGCCTTGCTGGTCCGGACGGAACATGCCCATGAAGACCTGGTTGAGATAAGTGCCCTGGGTATTCACGCTGACCGGCAAACTGGAGGAAGAGAACACGCTGTTGACCGCCTGCACTTCATTGAATATGCGCAGGATGGACTGGGTGATCTCGGCGGCGTTGGCGGAGGCGAAATATTTCCCGCCGCCCGAGATCGCCATGCTGGTGAGCAAGGCCGGATAGTCCGGTTTGCAGGCGGCGGTTAATGCCCCGATGGTGTAGGTGACCACCTTCCTGTTGGAGGGCATGCTGCCCAGCGAGATGTCGACATCGTGCATGTAGCGCGCCCATTCGTCGGCAAACAGGCCGGATGTTTTGGTGTGATTGGTGCCCATGGCATAGTCGCCGCAACTGAACGTGCTGGTGCCATAGGGGCCGGCGGCGATCTGGATGGTCGATTTGAGATACGACTTCTGGTCGGTCGTCAGCGCGGCATTGGCGTCGACCGTGGCGGTCAGTGCCTCGTCCGGCGGGGAGGAGGCGGGGTCGCCGGGACTGCCGGAGGCATCCATGGCATTACCGATGAAGATGAGGTAGTTCTTCTGGCAACCGCTCAACGCGGGCGCTATGCTGGCATAGTCCCGGCCGGAGATGCCGGTCTTGCCGGCGTAGTAGGCCCAGGCTTCCTGCATGGTCTGGCCGGTCTGCTCATTGTTGGTGCTTATGTCGGTCTCTCCGGTGAGGTCCCAGCCCTTGACCCAGGTTATGAGGTTGTCGCGGGCGGTCGTGGACATCGCGGTGAGCGGCTTCATCAGGCAGCCGCCGAGGCCGCTGGCATCGCAGCCGTACGTCGCCGTCCAGCCGCTCTTGTTGTAGACCATGATGCCGACATTGACTGCCGCCGAGCCGTCCGCTTTTAACGGTATGGAATGGAGGGCATTCACCAGCGCGCATTGCTCGATGCCGGCGTTCTTGCTGATCATTTTGGGCGTCCCGCCGTCGAAATAGGTGCATGCAACGCTATTGTTGGCGTTGAAGGCGGAGGCGCTGTCCAGCACGAACAGTACATTGGGGAGCCCCGTTCCCGTACTGGAGATGCTGCTGTACAGGTCGATGTCATCCGCCCGGCCCGGAATTGGATTGCCCAGCAGGGCTATGAGCGCGCAAGCGAGGAAGAGTCGTGTGGTATTCATGGTGGAGCCCTCCGAATGATGCTTTCGATGATTGTTGCTTGCCGGCTGCTAAATGCAGGTCGTTCCGGCCGGGACGCGCAGCGACACGCCCTGATGCACGGTGACATCCGTCCCGGTGGGGCTGGTCGCCCGGACCGAGACATCCCATTGCTGCGACAGGCACCACGACATGCCGGTTACGGCGGGGGCGCCCGAGGAGAAGAAGATGCCGGTGTTGCTCGCCGTGCTGGTGCTGAAACAGGGACGGTCGTTGGGGTTGTTCCGGTCGAGATCGGCATTCTTGAGCGGCACCGAGCCTGTGCATGCGGGCGTGGATACGGCCGCGGTGTAATCCGCGGTGCCGCTGCCGTTGATGTCCACGGCGATCACGGATGAGGCCGGGGCGGCGGTGAAGTTGCTGCTGAGGACCTGCTCGATCGCCTGCTGGGCGGCCGCGGTGGCCTCGCCCGCCATTTGCATGTTGCCGGCGATGCGCAGGTTGATGCTGCTGGAGCGGATGGCCGAAATGGACAAAAGGGTCAGGACCACCAGCATGACCAGGGCCACGAACAGGGTGGCGCCGCGCTGTCTGTGTTTCATCATGGTAACTCCCGTCGCCCGCTGATGTTCCCGAGGCGAATCAGTTCGCTGTAGGCATGGCGCTTGTAGGCGCCGCCCGGCGCTACGGCGCTCGCCGCCGGGCCCAGGTTGTAGGTCTTGTTGTCCACATAGCCCGCGGTGGTTTCAATGTTGCGCGCCAGCACGTGGACGCGCACAGCCACCACGTCTTTCCACTCGGCGCTGTCCGGATCGTCGTCGTATGCGTCCGGCGCGCCATCGGCGGGGGCGACGTTGTCCAGGCCGTATTCGAACTGTATGTTCTCTATCCCTTCCACCAGGGGCATGATGGTTCTGGCGCCATCCACGAATTCGGACACGCTCAGGGTGGGAATATTGTCCGGGGGGGCGGAGCGGATGTAATAGATGCGCACGATGTATCTGTAGAGGGGGGCGATGTTGGCCCCGCAGTCCTTGGTATGCAGGGTGAACGCGGCGACGCCCGACGCCATCACGAACGGGCGGTTCTCCTTGTCGCAGCGGGAGACCTGCAGATAGTGGATGTCCGCGACCGCCGCACCGATGGCGGTCGTGGCGGTGGTGGTGCGCCGCACCACCAGAATAGGGGTATTGGCCAGGCGGTTGGTCAGGCAGGCCGGGTCCGCGTCGGTCGCCTTGTAACCGAAGATCGCTACCGGCACGGTCGGCGTGGCATCGTTCCAGCCCAGGTTGGCCATGTCGCACGGGTCGGGCGTCGTGTAGGTGACGGCGGCGTCTGCGGCCGGGGCGTATGCGCCATAGAATCCGGCCATCTGGATGTCGTCATGCAACAACTGCATGGCATAGCGGCCGTTCTCGATCTGCCTGCTGGCCTTTTCCAGTTCGGTGCGGGTGCTGCTCTGTTCCACGATGAGCGTGGTCAGCCCCAGCAGCAGGAACATGCCGATGATGATCGACACCATCAGTTCGACCAGCGACAATCCGGCCTGGTGTTGCGGCGAAAAAAACGGGCGTTGCGGTGCGAGATGGGCGTTCATGGCGCGGTCAGGGATGCGGTTCTCAAGGTCAGGCTGACGACACGGCGCTGGGCTTCGTTCCCGTATTCTGCCTGGGCGCAGTTGGGGGTGGCGATGGCGGTGCTGGACATTCCCTGCCAGGCGACCGCGATGGTGTAGATGCCGGTGCCGGGGATGGGCAGGCCGTTCTTGTCTAGCAATTCCGTCCCGGCGCCGTAGCTGACGCAGCCGCGTGCGCCCACCATGGCGCCCACAGCGGCGCCGGCGGATGTCTCGGCGGCTCCCGTCAGCATGTCGTCCCAGTCGGTCATGTCCTGTATCGCCTGCGCGTTCTGCGCGGCGGTTCCGGCAGTGCATGCCGGAACGGCGACGGCGGTGGCGCCCGCGACACCCAGATAGGGCGTGCCGGTCGCGGCATTGGCGGTGAATGCGTAACAGGAGGCCACCTTGCGGTTGGCGTTGAGACGCCCGGCCATGTCCTGCAGCAGGATCAGCGCCTGCACGCGCTGGTAGGATTCCATTTCGGAGCGCTGGCTTTGCACCATCAGGCCGGCGAGTCCCAGCAGCCCCACCAGCAGGATGATGAGCGTCACCAGCACTTCGATCATGCTGAAACCGGATTGGCGGGGCGTGCCGTGCGGGAAGGGGGGCATCAGCATCTCCCTTTCTTGCTGTTGGGGCGCCCGCTCAGGTCGATGCTGATGCAGCGCGCGTAGATATCGGTGGCGTCATCGGTGGGGATGCCGCTGCTGACGATCTCGATGGATTGCACGGTTCCGCTGATGCGCCCGTTGGCGTTGTACGTCACGCTGCCGCAGGCGGCCGTTGCGAGTGGCGTGCCTTGCATGCAGCTCAGGCTGATGCCGGTGAAGGCGTTCTGATTTCCCAGGACCGTCCCATCGGTAGCCGTGACGGTCCAGCCCTTGGACCAGTCGTTCGTCGTCGGATTCGCAATCACCGGTGCGTTGCGCTTGATCGCCTCGCTGCGCGCCAGGGTAAGCATGGAGATGATGTCGAACGCGGTGCTCTTGATTCGCTGCCCCGCCAGGAAGATGTTGTAGGAGGGGAGGGCGAACGTGGCGAGAATGCCGACGATCATGAGGACGACCAGCAGTTCGACCAGCGTGAAGCCGCGATCTCTGCGGAAGGACTTCGTTTGCATGACGGGGCTGGACATGATCGCCTTATCCGCTCGCTTACCAGCAGTTTTCCAGCGAGCCGGTACCGCTGATGCCCTTTTGGCCGGCCTGGTTGAGGGTCAGGTTGGCGCACTTGGTGTCTTTTTGCTGCGCGGGGCTGGTGGGGGTGGCGGTGATCGTGTAGGTAGGCGCGCCGACCACCGGGCATGCGCTGGCATTGACAACAATGCTATAGTGGCTCGATACATCGGTCGGGACTGTTATGTTGAGTCCGGGGGGGGCGTCGGACGGGTCGTTCGGGAAGTTCGCATTGGCGGCGACCGTAACATAGCAGCGCAAATCCATGAAGATCTGCTCTTGCTTGTTGGCCACGCTTAGCATGAAGCTTTGCGCCGCCGCACGCTTGGATTTGATGAGGTGTTCCTGGTAGGACGGATAGATGAACGAAGCGAGGATGGCGACGATGGCGACGACGACCATCACTTCGATCAATGTGAAGCCTTTTTGCAGTTTCATGTGGAGCTCCCGGTTCTTGGTTTTGGCTAAAGTTACGGCAGGATACGCCGGCATGGCCAGCAGAATCCGATGAGTGGCTATTTTGCCAGACCAGCGGCAATGACAGGGAGGAATGATTTTGGGTTCTGGGTTCATGGTAATCGGTGCCGGCGCACTCGGGCTGGCGACGGCGGAGGCGTTGTTGCGGCGGGGGGCCGCGGTGACCGTGCTTGAGCGCGGTGCGGTGGGGCGCGAATCCTCTTGGGCGGGCGGCGGGATCTTGTCGCCGCTGTGTCCGTGGGATTATCCGGACGAAGTGACGCGTCTGGCACTGCGTGGGATGTCGCTGTTCGGCGAGCTGGCCAGGACCTTGCACCGGACCACCGGCATCGATCCCGAATACACCCGCTGCGGCATGCTGGTGCTGCCGCCGTTCGACGTGCAGGCCGCACGGCAATGGTGTGCCGCACATGGGATGAAGGCGGAAGAGCGCGGCGACGGCCTGTTCCTGCCTGAGGTCGCCCAAGCGCGCAACCCGCGCCTGCTGCAGGCCCTGCGCGCACGGGTAGAGCAGTTGGGCGGGCGCATCGTCGAGCAGTGCGAAGTGAAGGAGATCGTTCCAGAGGCGGGGCGGGTCAGGCATCTGGCGACGACGCAGGGCGATTTCAGTGCAGACACCTACATCGTGACCGCCGGCGCGTGGAGCAAGACCCTGCTGGGCGCACATGCATTGCAGGTCGATATCAAGCCGATCCGCGGGCAGATGCTGCTGTTCAAGTTCGATGCGCCGCCGCTGCCGCATATCGTGCTGCAGGACGACCTGTACCTGATCCCGCGCCGCGACGGCCATCTGCTGGTGGGCAGCACGCGCGAGGACGTGGGCTTCGACAAAAGCACCACCGAAGAGGCGCACACCATGCTGCTGCAGCGTGCAGCGGCACTGTTGCCGGCCTTGCGCGACATGCCCGTCATCAAACACTGGGCCGGCTTGCGTCCCGGCTCGCCCGGCAATATTCCCACCATCGGGCGTCACCCGCATCTGGCCAACCTGTACATCAACAGCGGCCATTACCGTTACGGCGTGACCATGACCCCGGCGAGCGTGGAAGTGTTGCTGAATACGATCGATTCCACACCGCAACCGTTCGACGTTTCGCCCTATCTTTGGCATTAAGCGTTGCCGCGATGCTGACTCTCCGCTTATAATTCGCGCCGGAAGGCCGATGTAGCTCAGTCGGTAGAGCAACGCACTCGTAACGCGTAGGTCACCAGTTCGATTCCGGTCATCGGCACCACCTTCCAGTCTTATCCTTCGCAGCGAACGGTCAGGAGCATCAATGACTTTCCCGCAACTCGGCAGTATTCCTTCCAGATATAAGAAGATCGCAGTCATCGCTATCGTCGCCATCGCGCTAGCGCTCGGCATCGGCTATTTCACGCGCAGCAAGCCGATAGCCGTGGTGCTGCAGACAGTGGAGCGCGGCACGGTGGAGGCCTCGGTGAGCAACACGCGGGCGGGCACGGTGAATGCCTGCCGCCGCGCCAAGATGTCGCCGGCGGCGGGCGGCCAGATCGCCAGGCTGCAGGTCAAAAAAGGCCAACGCGTGAAGAAGGGCGAGGTGCTGCTGGAACTGTGGGACAACGACCTGCATGCGCAAGAGCGGCTGGCCCAGGAACAACTCAAGGTCTCGCTGACGCGGGTGGACGAGGTCTGCACGCTGGCGGACGCCGCGCAACGCGACGCGGTTCGTTCGCAGGAGCTGCGCGACAAGGGTTTCATCTCGGCGCAGCAGCTGGACCGTGCGCTCACCGATGCCTCGGCACGCCAGTCTGCCTGCGCTTCGGCCAAAGGCGACATCGAGCAGAGCAAGTCGCGCATCGCGCTGGCACGCGCCGGACTGGAGCGCATGGTGTTGCGCGCGCCGTTCGACGGCGTGGTGGCGGACATCAGCGGTGAACTGGGCGAGTATGCCACGCCGTCGCCGCCCGGCATCCCCACCCTGCCGGCCATCGACCTGATAGACGACAGCTGCCTGTATGTGAGCGCGCCCATCGATGAAGTGGATGCGGCCAAGCTCAGGATCGGGCAGCGCAGCCGCATCACGCTGGATGCGATCCGGGGGCGCAGCTTCGCTGGCAAGGTGCGGCGCATCGCGCCCTATGTACTCGACCTGGAGAAACAGGCGCGCACGGTGGAGGTTGAAGTCGAGTTCGACAAGCCGGCGACGGACGACAACCTGCTGGTGGGTTACAGTGCCGACGTCGAGATCATCCACGAGGTGCGCGACCAGGTGTTGCGCATCTCCACCCGCACGCTGCTGGAAGGCAATCGCGTGCTGCTGTATGGCAGCAAGGGCGTGCTGGAAGAGCGCAAGGTGAACACCGGCCTGTCCAACTGGGAATATGCCGAGGTGGTGTCGGGCCTGGCCGAGGGCGACCGCATCGTGTCTTCGCTGGATCGCACGGGCGTTAAAGCCGGCGTGCGCGTCGTGCCGGAAGAGCCACAGCCCGCGCAATGATCGAACTGCAGAACGTCTGCCGCACCTTCATCGTCGGCGACCAGCAAGTCGCCGCGTTGCGCGACATAGACCTGCGCCTCGATGCAGGCGAGTACATCTCCATCATGGGGCCGTCCGGCTCAGGAAAATCCACCATGCTCAACATGCTCGGCCTGCTCGACCGGCCGACTTCCGGTACCTATCTGCTGGATGGCGGCAATGTCAGCGACCTCGGCGACGAGCAGCAGGCGCGCGTGCGCCGCGAGAAGATCGGCTTCGTGTTCCAGTCCTTCCATCTGGTGCCGCGCCTCACCGCTGCCCAGAACGTCGAACTGCCCATGATCCTCGCCGGCATCCCCGCCGAGGAACGCAAGGCGCGGGTGCAGGTGCTGATGCGCAATTACGGCCTGTCGGATCGCGCCGACCACAAGCCGGAGCAGCTCTCCGGCGGCCAGCGCCAGCGCGTGGCCATCGCCCGCGCCACGGTGATGAATCCCACTGTGCTGCTGGCCGACGAGCCCACCGGCAACCTGGACCGCAACACCGGCTGGGAAGTACTGAAGCTGCTGGAGGGACTGCTGGAGCAGGGCATCACCTTGGTGGTGGTCACACATGACGCCGAGATCGGCGCGCGCGCCCAGCGCCGCATCCACATGCTGGACGGGCGCATCGTCTCCGACGAACGCCAGGCAAAATGAAGCTCGCCGACACCCTGCGGTTCGCCTCAGGCAGCCTGCGCGGCAGCCCGACGCGAACCTTGCTGATGATGCTGGCGATGTCCATCGGTGTCGCGGCGGTGGTGGTGCTCACTGCGCTGGGCGAGGGCGCGCGCCGCTATGTGGTGGACCAGTTCTCGTCCCTGGGCACCAATCTGGTCATCGTGTTGCCCGGACGCACCGAGACCGCGGGCGTCGGTCCTGGCTTGCTGTCGGGCCAGACGCCGCGCGACATCACGCTGGATGACGCGCAGGCGCTGCTGCGCAGCCGTGCCGTCAAGCGCATCGCGCCGCTGACCGTCGGTTCCGCCACGTTGTCGCGTGATGCCCTGAACCGCGAGGTGGTGGTGGCGGGCTCCACGTCCGACCTGCTCGGGATACGCCACATGAGCGTGGCGATCGGTCGTTTCCTCCCCGACGGCGATATCCACGACAGCTCCTCGGTGTGCGTGCTGGGCAACCAGATCAAGCGCGAGTTGTTCGGCAACGAGCAGGCTGTGGGACAGTGGGTGCGCCTCGGCGACCGGCGCTTTCGCGTTATCGGTGTGCTGGCTTCGCAGGGCGAATCCATGGGCATGCGCACCGACGATCTGGTCATCATCCCGGTCGCCGCTTCGCATCAGTTGTTCAACACCACCGGTCTGTTTCGCGTCCTCATCGAGGCCAACAGCCGCGATTACATCGAGCAGGCCAAGCGCGAAGCCGAAGCGATCATGACCGAGCGCCACGGTGGCGAGCGCGATGTAACCGTGATCACGCAGGACGCCGTTCTTTCCACGTTCGACCGCATTCTGACCACGCTGACCATGGCTGTCGGCGGCATCGCCGCGATCAGTTTGGCCGTGGCCGGCGTGCTGATCATGAACGTGATGCTGATCGCCGTGGCGCAGCGCGTGAAGGAGATCGGCCTGCTCAAGGCCTTGGGCGCGCCCGGCAGGCAGATACGCCTGCTGTTCTTCGCCGAGGCGGCGCTGCTCTCCGGCATCGGCAGCGTGGCCGGGCTGGCGCTGGGCTATGCTGCCAGCACCGTCATCGGGAAAATCTATCCGGTCCTGCCGGTATCGCCGCCGTGGTGGGCGGTGATCGCCGCCTGCGCCACGGCGCTGGGCACCGGCATCCTGTTCAGCGTGATGCCGGCCAGGCGCGCGGCGCGGCTGGATCCGGTGGCGGCTTTGGCCGGGAAGTGACGCTCATGTACCTGCGCGACCTCATCACGCTTACGTCTTCCAGCTTCCTCACCTACCGGATGCGCAGCTTCCTCACCGGGCTGGGCATCGCCATCGGCATCGCGGCCGTGATACTGCTCACGTCCATCGGCGAAGGGCTGCACCAGTTCATGCTTTCCGAGTTCTCGCAGTTCGGCACCAACATCATCAGCGTGCAACCGGGCAAGACCCAGACGCAGGGCGGCAACGTCGGCATCTTCGGCTCGGTGCGGCAGCTGACGCTGGAGGATGCCGATGCCCTGCGCCGCCTGCCTTACGTCGAGTACGTCATCCCCGGCCTGGTGGGCAATGCGGAAGTGCGTGCCAATGGCCTGACGCGGCGCACCATGGTGCTGGGCGAGGGGCGCGACTTCGACAAGGCATTCACCATGAAGGTGCAGAGCGGCGGTTTCTGGACGGATGCCGATGACGAACAGGCGCGCGCGCAAGCGGTGATCGGCGCGAAGATTCGGCAGGAATTGTTCTCCGGCCGTAATCCGCTGGGACAATATATCCGCATCGGCGGCCAGCGCTACCGGGTGGTGGGCGTGATGGAATCGAAGGGGCAGATACTCGGCATGGACATGGACGATGCCGTGTACGTCCCGGCGGCGCGCGCGATGGAATTGTTCAATCGCTCCGGGCTGATGGAGGTCAACGTCAGCTATCGCGCCGATGTGGATGCGGACGTCATGATCCAACTGATCAACGAGCGCATGATAGAGCGGCACGGGCGCGAGGACTTCACCATCATCTCGCAGGAACAGGCGCTGGAAGTGCTGAGTTCGGTGCTCAACATCCTCACTTTCGCGGTCGGTGCTATCGGCGGCATCTCGCTGCTGGTCGGCGCGGTCGGCATCCTCACCATCATGACCATGGCCGTCACCGAACGCACCGCCGAGATCGGGCTACTGCGCGCGCTGGGCGCGCGCGAGCGGCAGGTGCTGGTGCTGTTCCTCAGCGAAGCCATGTTCCTTTCCGCGCTCGGCGGCATCCTCGGCCTGCTCATCGGTGTCGGCATCGCACAGGGACTGCATCTGCTGTTCCCGGACCTGCCGGTACATACGCCTTGGCTGTATGCCGTGCTGGCAGAACTGACCGCCATCAGCATCGGCCTGGCGGCAGGCGTGGTGCCGGCCATGCGCGCCGCGCGGCTCGACCCGGTGGAGGCGCTGCATGCGGAGTGAGTCCTGCGACATCTTCTGCAACGTCGTTGACAACTATGGCGACATCGGCGTGTGCTGGCGCCTGGCGCGGCAGCTGGCGAACGAGCATGGCGTGGCGGTGCGGCTATGGGTCGACGATCTGGCGAGCTTTGCCAAGCTTTGCCCGGAGGCGGATGCCACGCTGGAGCAACAGCGCTGCCGTGGGGTGGAGGTGCGACACTGGCCGCGCGATTTCCCGGCGGTCGAGCCTGCCAAGCTGGTGATCGAGGCGTTCGCATGCAAGTTGCCGCCGTCTTATGTGGCGGCGATGGCGGCACAGGAGACAAAACCGGTGTGGCTGAACCTCGAGTATCTCTCTGCCGAGGACTGGGTCGAGACCCATCACAGGTTGCCTTCCCCGCATCCGCAGCTCCCGCTGACCAAGTATTTCTTCTTCCCCGGATTCACCGGAAAGACAGGAGGCCTGTTGCTGGAGCGCGACCTGTTGGCGCGGCGCGATGCGTTCCTGGCCGATGCAGGGGCGCAACAGCGCTACTGCCTCAGCCTGGGCGTGCCGGAGCGCGTGGCGGGCGAGGTGCGCGTGTCCCTGTTTGGTTACGAGAACGCAGCGATGGAGGGTCTGTTGCGGGCCTGGGAGCAGGGTGCCCAGCCTGTCACCTGCCTGCTGCCGGAAGGGCGTTCGCTGCCGCAAGTGGCGGCGTTCTTCGGGCGGCAGACAGGCAAGGCAGGCGAGATATGGCGGCGCGGCCAACTGCGCGTGCACGTGCTGCCCTTTGTCGAGCAGGAGCGCTACGACGAGTTGCTGTGGGCCTGCGATGTCAATTTCGTGCGCGGCGAGGATTCCTGCGTGCGGGCGCAATGGGCGGTCAAGCCATTCATTTGGCAGATATATCCCCAGAACGATGGGGTGCACCTGGAGAAATTGCAGGCCTTCATGAACTTGTATTGCCAAGGCTTGTCAGATCGCGCGTCGCAGGCGGTACGGGCTTTGTGGTTGAACTGGAATTGCGGCGAACCGGCAGGGCAGGCTTGGCTTGATTTCCTGTTCTGCCGGGAAGAACTGCAGGAACGGGCGCGGGTTTGGGCGCAGCGTCTGTCCGGTAATAATCTTGCATTGAATTTGCTGGATTTTTCCCGCCAACTTGCATAGAATCCGCGCCTTGAATTTTTTGGGGCAGTAAACATGAAAACAGCACAAGAACTCCGCGCCGGTAACGTGATCAATGTTGGCGGCGAGCCGATGGTTATCCTGAAAGCCGAATACAGCCGCTCAGGCCGTAACGGTTCTGTGGTCAAGATGAAGATGAAGAACTTGTTGACCGATTCCGCCAAGGAATGGGTATATGCAGCGGACGACAAGTTCGACCAGATCATCCTCGACAAGAAAGAATGTACCTACACCTACTTC
>JBQGEN010000237.1:0-3814 GCA_052039615.1 Sideroxyarcus sp.
CGATGCGCCTCGCGGTGCTGATGCTCGTGGCCACGGTGGCGCTGGGCTTGGCCTTGCTGAGCAACCACGCGTTCGGCTGGTGGCTGCAGGCACGCGTGGCGTTGGCCGACCTTCACCTCACCTGGGGCTTGCTGGGGTGGGTCGGCATACTGGTCGCCGGTGTCGCGTATCAGGTCGTGCCCATGTTCCAGCTCACGCCGGCCTATCCGGCCCGGCTCACGCGCTGGCTGGCGCCGCTGCTGTTCTGCCTGTTGCTGGCGCTGGCGCCGGCCATGCATGCCCCCGCGCTGCGCCTGGCGCTGGAGATGCTGCTGGCGGCGGGCTTGGCCGCGTTCGCGCTGACCACGCTGCTGCTGCAGATGCGGCGGCGGCGCAAGCTGCCCGATGTGTCCCTCGATTTCTGGCGTGGCGGCATGGCGAGCCTGCTGGCGGCGATCGTGCTCTGGCTTGCGGCGCAGGCGGTCCCGTCCATAAGCGACGGGCAGGGCTACACCATGCTGCTGGGTGTGCTGGCGATCGTCGGCTTCGCCATGTCGCTCGTCAACGGCATGCTCTACAAGATCGTGCCGTTCCTGGTGTGGTTCCACCTGCAGAGCCGGCGCGGTGCGGCCGGCCCCAAGGTGCCCAACGTGCGGGAGGTGCTGTCCGAGGCGCGCATGAGATGGCAGATGCGGCTGCATTTCGCGGCCCTGTGCGCGCTGCTCGCGGCCGTGCTGTTTCCGGCCGCATTCACCTATCCGGCCGCGTTGCTGTTCGGCGCTTCCAGTCTGTGGCTGTGGCTGAACATCGTCGCGGCGACGCGCACCTGGCAGCGCATCGACGTGCTGCTGGCGCAGGCAGGTGGCGGATAGCGCGGTGCGGGCTCAGGATCGCGGGCGCGACAGCACCAGGCTGAAAGCCACCACGGCGAAAGGAAGCAGCGCGGCGAGCGCCAGCCAGATCGCCCAGCCGAAGCCCACCAGCGCCAGCAGTCCGGCGCCGAGGAACAATGCGGCACGCGTGCCGGCGGCGAAAGTCAGGTGGCGGCGCGCGCTCACGTGCCACTCCGTCTGCAGTCCCGGCTTGAGCCACAGCGGCAGCAACTGCCCGGCAGCTCCGCTCACCAGCGGGAACAGGAAGGAGAAGACGAACAGATGCGCCACCCCTTTGGCATCCAGCCAGCCGGCGCCATGCAGGCCGCCGGCGAGCAGCGCAAGGCAATATCCCGCCAGTGCCGCAGCCAGCAACGGTGCCGCGCCGTGGCGCTGGAACATTGCGTCGCGGTAGCGCGCAAGCCAGGCGCGCAGCAAACGGACCAGCGGCACCAGCCACAACGCCAGCCCGAACCACGCCAGCAGCGGCAACCAGGCGGCGCCCAGCGCGATCAGCAGCGCGCCGCCCAATGCCGCGGGCAGCCCGGCGCGCAGCCTGTCGGCGGCCTGCGGGTCGGCGAGTCCGGCTGCGGTGGGCAACAGGACCTGCAGCGTGCCGATAGCGGCCAGGCCAACGAAGCCGAACAGGTTGAGGTGCAGGTGCAGGCGCCTGAGCTCCGGCATCTGCTGCGGCCACACCGACATGGCCAGCACCGCGAGCAGACTCGCGGCGAGACAAGCCAGTGCCGCGACATACCAGCGCAAGCCGGGATGCGCGCCGCCCAGCGCCTCGTGGGCGCGCACCAGCTGCCACGCGCCCAGGCCACCGGCGGCGGCCAGCGCGAGCAGCGCGGCCGCGCTGCGCACGCCTTCCGGCAAGACGAAGATGAAGTAGGCCGCGATGAGCGCCCCGCCGAGCCAGGCCAGGGCGGCGTACCCCTCCCCCGCGCGCGGCGCCCCGCGCGTACGCGTGAGCACCGGGATGAAATGCGTCATCGCGCCCATGATCAGCGGCATCACGCCCAGCGCAAAAGCCAGATGGACATGGGCCGCGCGATGCAGATCGGTGAGCAGCGGCAGCAGCCACGCTCCCGCCATGCCCAGAACGGCCGCCAATACCAGCGATGCCAGCACCATGATTCGCACTCCCTGTTGTGTTTGCCGCGATGTTAGCGCAGCGGTCGCCAGCGGATGCACAAATCGTCCATGCCGGATTCTCTTGATGGCGGACAAGGAAACGCGCAGCGCGTTCGGGATAGTGTGCGGGTGCCGACCGTGCGATCCCGCCGTTCGGGGCGCTCAGCAAAAATAGGTATTCAAATGCGGCGGGTTGTTAAGTACTATGGGACATGCAGTGGCAGCCGCCGTGACGTTCCATGTTCCTGGGCAAGTGAGGTTTTCTTCTACTCCAAGGAGGTGTGCGATGAAGCAAGCGAACAAACGAATGTCGGGATGGCTGGCGCTGGTCGCCTTGGCGCTTGCCGCGGGCGTGGCCCAGGCGCAGGGAACCGCCGGACACAGCACCGGCAAGATCGAAACGATCTATGAGAGTTCCGGCGGCTCGCCGCTCGCGGGCGAGCCCATGCACCACAACATCAATCCCAAGGCGCCGCCGATGACCGAGGCGGAATTCAGCCGTGGCAAGGAGATCTACTTCCAGCGCTGCGCCGGTTGTCACGGCGTGTTGCGCAAAGGCGCGACCGGCAAGCCGCTGACCCCGGACATCACGCTCGATCGCGGCAGCGACTATCTCAAGGTGTTCATCAATTACGGATCCCCTGCGGGCATGCCCAACTGGGGCACCTCGGGCGAGCTGACCGAGGCGGAAGTGGACCTGATGGCGCGCTATGTGCAGCAGGAGCCGCCGACCCCGCCCGAGTACGGCATGAAAGAGATGGAGGCCAGCTGGAAGGTGCTGGTGCCGCCGAACAAGCGCCCGACGCGGCAGATGAACACGCTCAACCTGAAGAACCTGTTCTCGGTGACGCTGCGCGACGCCGGCAAGATCGCGCTGATCGACGGCGACAGCAAAAAGATCGTGACCACCATCAAGACCGGCTATGCCGTGCATATCTCGCGCATGTCCGCTTCCGGCCGCTACCTGTTCGTGATCGGTCGCGATGCGAAGATCGACCTGATCGACCTGTGGATGAAGACGCCCGCCACCGTGGCCGAGATCAAGATCGGCCTGGAAGCGCGCTCGGTCGAAACCTCCAAGTACAAAGGCTACGAGGACAAGCTCGCCATAGCGGGCGCCTACTGGCCGCCGCAGTTCGTGATCATGGACGGCGATACGTTGAAGCCGCGCAAGATCGTGTCCACGCGCGGCATGACGGTTGATCCGCAGGAATATCACCCCGAGCCGCGCGTCGCCTCCATCGTGGCGTCGCACTATCACCCCGAGTTCCTGGTCAACGCCAAGGAAACCGGCAAGATCTACATGGTCAACTATGCCGATCTCGACAACCTGAAGATGACCGTGATCGACGCCGCGCGCTTCCTGCATGACGGCGGCTTCGATTCGACCGGGCGCTACATGCTGGTGGCGGCCAACGCCTCCAATAAGATCGCGGTGGTGGACACCAAGGAAGACAAACTGGCGGCGCTGGTGGACGTGGGCAAAACGCCGCATCCGGGGCGCGGCGCCAACTTCATCGATCCGAAGTTCGGTCCGGTGTGGGCGACCGGCCATCTTGGCGACGAGACCATCTCGCTGATCGGCACCGACCCGGTCAAGCACCCCAAGCAGGCGTGGAAGGTGGTGCGCACGCTCGCCGGGCAGGGCGGCGGTTCGCTGTTCATCAAGACCCATCCGAAATCGACCAACCTGTGGGTGGATACGCCGCTGAACCCGGATGCGGCGCTGAGCCAGTCCGTCGCGGTGTTCGACATCAACCATCCGGAGAAGGGCTATGCGGTGGTGCCGATCGCCGAGTGGGCCGGCCTGGGCGAGGGCGCCAAGC
>JBQGEN010000238.1:0-14620 GCA_052039615.1 Sideroxyarcus sp.
AATGGACTTGGTGCGACGCCCCGACGTATTGAGGTACAACAAAGGCCGCTATGTAAAATTGGGCGGCTGGCTTGTGTTGCTGGCCGTGGCCGGATATGTGCTGTTTGAGCCGGCAGCGATCGAACCCTACGGCGGCACGCCGATGGGGTACGTGCTGGGCATTTCCTCGCTCCTGATCGTATTGCTGCTGTCCTGGTACGGCATCCACAGACGCAGCCCGGCCTCCAGCCGGAACAGACGGGCGGAAAGAAGAAAGCCCGAAGGGTGGGAGGAAGCCGGGATCGTTCCCGTACGCAAGGCCGAGCGCAGGAACATCAGTCCGCAACAGAGTTGGCGTTACAGCCAGACCCTGCAGGGATGGCTCGCGCTGCACATCAATCTCGGCGCGGCGCTCGTCGTCTTGGCCACCCTGCACACCGGGTTCGAGTTCGGCTGGAATGTCCATACGCTGAGTTATGCGCTGATGATGATCGTGATCGCGAGCGGCTTCCTCGGGCTGTATGCCTATCTCGAATACCCGCGCCGGATCACCGACAACCTGGCTGAGGATACGCTGGAGAGTCTGCTGCTCAAGATCGACGAACTGGACGAACTGGCGAGAGTGAGAGCCCTCGACCTGCCGGATGACGTGAATGAACTGGTGCTCAATTCGCGCCAGGGAACAGCGATAGGCGGCAACCTCATGCAGCAACTGAGCGGAAAGCAAGTCAACTGCCCGACAACGATCGCTGTGCAGCAGATCCAGCAACTCGGACAAAAATACATCGCCGACGAACAACCGAAATTCGTGCGCGAGCTCTATTCACTGTTGCTGCGCAAGGAAGGGCTGGTCGCCAGGGCGCGCAAAGTCGTTTGCCTGCAATCCCGCCTCGATGCCTGGCTGTACCTGCATGTTCCCCTGTCGGTCGCACTGCTGTCCGCCTTGTCGGTGCATGTCCTTTCCGTCCTGTTCTACTGGTGACCGCCATGATCTCTTGCTTGCTGGTTCATCTGTCGCGCAATGCGCAAGGCCTTGCGGTACGCAAGGAAACCGTCGTTTCAGGCGAATCGCTGACGATAGGCCGGGCTGCCGAGTGCAAGATACATTTGCAGGATCATCAGGTGTATCTGCATCACGCCACGATCAAGCGGTCGGAAGACGGACTGCTCTATCTGGAGGGCGAGAAAAATGCGGAGATCAAACTGAACGGGACGATCGGGCAAAGCACGGCGCTTGCCGTGGGCGCACGCATCGAGATCGGACCGTACCAGATCGAGGTTTTGCCGCAGCCCGATGGATGCGATCTCGGTCTGTCCGTCGAATTGCTGCAATCGCACCAGCTTGAACGCGAAGCCGCGAAGAATCGCCGCCCGGGCATGGCGATGGGGGTCGCGGCATTGGGCATCAGTAAACGCAAACTCAGTGTTGCGCTCGTGCTGCTCATCCTGTTTTCGTTCCTTTTCGTGCCATTGCTGCCGAAAGCATTTCCGGCACTGGACCGCTGGCAGTCCGCGTCACACATCAGCCTCGCCTCTTCCTGGAGTGCGGGGGAGCTGGGTGGCGGCCACGCCGTGTTCGGCGCGAAATGTTCCACCTGCCACCAGCGCGCGTTCCATGCCGTGGGGGACGAAGTCTGCACCGGATGCCATCAGGGTATCTCCGCTGCCGCGAACCGGCCCGATCATTTCGCCATGCCGGACAGGGCGCGCTGCACCGATTGCCACAATGAGCATAAAGGCAAGAGCGGCCTGGCCATGACGGGCTCGTCCCGCTGCGTGGCGTGCCATGCCGGGCTCAAGCAAAGCAAGACCGACACGCAATACGCAGACGCGGCGGATTTCGGCAAGGCGCATCCGGACTTTCGCCTTGCGATGGCGAATGTCGGCGGCGGTGTAACCCTGACGCCACAGGACGATAAAGCGCCGCTGACCGAGCAGAACGGGCTCAAGTTCTCCCACAAGATACACATGGCGGAGAAAGGCATCGCCACTTTCCGGAGCGAGATGGTGATGGCGTGCCGGGATTGCCACCGCATCGAAGATTCCGGCGAACACCTTGCCCCCGTTGACATGAAGCGGGACTGCCAGCAATCCGGCTGCCATCGCCTCTATTACGAGGAACCGGTCGCCGGCAGAGCGCTGCACGGCACGGTGAGCAGCGTGACGCAATACGTGCGCGAATACTATCTGAACGAACTCTCGGCCCAACCCCGGCTACAGCAGCCGGAATGCCGGCTGGTGACGGGCAATGCAGCGCAGAAAATGCTGGCTTGCGCCGACACGCTCACGCAACAGACTCTGGCCTCTTCCATGTACCGGCAGGACAAGAGCTGCGGCCTATGCCACGAGATCACCCTGGCGGGCGATGCGCCGTCGGACTGGCATTTCGCCCGGGTGGAGATCATGCGGGACTGGTATCCGTCTTCGGTCTTCTCGCACGCAAAACACAAGGCGAGCGCATGCACCGAGTGTCACGACAAGAAGAACTCAAAATCGAGCGCCGACATCTCCATGCCCGGCATCGCAAAGTGTCGCGAGTGCCACACGGGCGAGCGTGACGTGAAATACAAGGTCGCCAGCGGCTGCGATTCCTGCCACCAATTCCACGGCAAGGGAGTACATGTCTGGAAAAGCAGCCAGAGAATGTCGCCGTCCGGAAATAACGCCGGGTGAGCAGCCCGCCTGTACGGGATGCTAGGGCGGCCGACCACTTTTCGCTCAGTTCAGAAGATCGCCGGGGTCGGACTCCATTGATCCGCGTTGATCGCGACATCCGGGCAAGCTCCGTCAAACCTGGTCAATCCTCAGCCTGCGATGCTCCGCAGCACTTCTTGTACTTTCTTCCGCTGCCGCAGATGCATGGTGCATTGCGGCTTATCTTTGGGGTTCCAGTTCCCGCGGTTCTGCCACCGGCGCTGTCTGCTGCACGCCGTTGCGGCGCCCAGAATTTGTAGATCAAGCCAACGCTGGCCGGGATCTGTTTTGAAAGCTCTTCGCGCTGCGCCGGCGTTCTTATCAGCTCTTCTTCTGCCTCGGTGATCTCCGGCGCACCCAGCAGGTAGATCGGTCGCAATGCCACCGGGCCGTGTTTGGATTCAAACAGGGACTGCCAGCGATCGCGCTGCATGTCGATGCCGGTCATGAATCCGTGCGCCCACATCTCGCCGTCCATGTATTCGCGCTCGTCGCCTTCGAAGACTTGCAGGTCAAAGACGGGCTCGAAGTGTTCCGCGCCCTGTTGCAGGCTCCAGACGATGGCGTTCATGTTGCGCGCCAGCAGGTCGGAGATCCTTGCTGCCTGGGCAGCGGAGGTGAATGTCGGCACGTCTGCTGCCGTCGGGCCCCACACGCGGGGCAGCCATTCTTCGACCTTTGGCATGGCGGGGCCACAAGCGAGGGCAGTGAGGAATCCATCGAGGCAATCCAGCAGCATGACTTCGTTGCTTGTGGCGTCGGACATGAGGAAGCTGTCGAGTTCGTCCATCTCCTTTTCGGAGAGGGCGGGCGAAACTTCTTCTTCGAATGATTCTTGTTTTGACATGGGGGGTTTTGCTTGCTTTCGTGAATGAGCGCGGACAGGCGGATTCTATCCGACTCTCCCATGCCGCCGGGCTGCACTTCGTTCACTGAATCCAAGGGGGGCGGCATGAATTGTTTCGTGCATCAGAATCTTTCTGTCATTTACCGCCCCTTCAATATCACCAGCGCAATCCCTGGTGAAGCTGGCGGCGTCGATGGCGGTGAGGATGATGATGCGGGTGGGAGACGTTGCGGGGCGTTGTTGATTTATGGGGGCTGCATTCCGGGATAGTTGGGTAAAATGTTCGGCGGCAATCCACAGCCCTGCCGCCCCAGGACACCGAAATAACATGAATATCGTCGCTCTCATCCCGCCTGCCCTGCGCAAGGCCCTGGTCAAATTCGTCGCCGTGATGGCGCTGCTGTCCATCCTGGGCGGCTATCTGCTGTCGCATCTGGTCTTCCGGATGAACGACATCTCGGCGCAGCGCAGCGTGCAGCTGCTGGAGATCGAGGAATATCTGGACGACGCCGCCATCACGCTGGGGCAGCAGGTGCAGGAATGGAAGAACATGCTGTTGCGTTCCGACAAGAAGGACCTGTATGCGAGGCATCTGGAGGCGTTCAAGGAATCGAGCGTAGGCGTGCAATACGCGCTGCGGAATGCCAGACGGACCATGCAGGAGGTCGGCATGGATACGGCGGAGGTCGACTATCTGATCAGCGAACACAGGTCGATGCTGGCCAAGTATGTGCAGGCGTTCTCCAGGCTGGACCCGCAGTCTGTCGACTCCATCAACGAGGTTGACCGGCACATCATGGGCGTTGATCGCGACCTGCAGACCCAGATCACGACGGTGAAGGACGCCGCTTCGAAGTTCGCCAAGCAGCAGTTGTCGGGAACCTCATATGCCGAGCAGCACCGCTACACGATGCTCGGCATACTGGGAGCGGTGTGCCTGTTCCTCATGTCGTTGCTCGGGCTGGTGCTGGGCTACCGTCTGGTACGCGCGCCAGTGATTGGTCTGTGAACTGATGCGCATAGCGAGTACATTGCGCAATAGCTAGACCGCTTCCGCCCAACCTGCCCCACGGCAAGAAAGAACCATGCACCCGCTCATCGCCGCCACCCTTCGCTTCCTCCTGCTCGCCCTGCCGCTGCTCGCGCATGCCGCCTTGCCGCAGGCGTCCAGCGTGCCTGGCGGCGTCGCGGTGGTGCCGCTGTGCAGCGTCTCGGTCTGCCCGGATGCGCCGCAGGCATGGCTGGGCGAGCAGCCGGTGCTGGTCGCCGCCGATCGTGGCGAATGGTTCGCGGTGGTGGGCCTGGCGCTCGATACCACGCCGGGAACGCACGAGTTGCTGGTGCATGTCGGCAACGAGACGGGAATGCAGGGGTTCACGGTGAGCCCCAAGGATTATCCGGAGCAGCGCATCACGCTGAAGGACAAGAGCAAGGTGGAGTTGTCGCCCGAGGATTTGGCGCGGGCGACGCGCGAGATCGAGGCCATCACGACACTCAAGCGCCATTGGCGCGCCGCGCCCGATACCGATCTGGCCTTCATGCTTCCGGCCAAGGGCAGGCTGGGCGGGCGCTTCGGCGCGCGCCGCTACTTCAACGACGTGCCGCGTAATCCGCACTCCGGGCTGGATGTGGTGGTGAAGCGCGGGGCGCCGATCGGAGCGAGCGCGCAGGGCGTGGTGCTGGAGGTCGCCGATTATTTCTTCAACGGCAAGACGGTCTTTGTCGACCACGGCAACGGGCTGATCACGCTGTACTGCCACCTCGACCGCATCGATGTGCAGCCCGGCGAGGCGGTGCGCAAGGGCCAGCGGCTCGGCCTTTCCGGCATGACCGGCCGCGCCTCAGGGCCGCACCTGCACTGGAGCGTGGTGCTGAACGGGGTGATGGTGGATCCGGAGTTGTTCATCGCGGCAGAAGGCCTGCAGCGCTGACCAATCAGTCGAGCCGATGTGCTTTGGGCTGAATCCGTTCAAGCGCGACGACGCGTCACTTGCCCACAATCGCCGTGGATGCTTCTGTGGATGAGCTGTGGGTAACCCAATGGACGGCAGTTGAAACAGCGGTTTAGGGTAACTGATTAATTTTCGTACTCAACAATTGGCGGCCGCCTTTCCCGCACACCTCACTTGACCAGTTTCGACAGCTTCCTGAACGAATCGGTCCCCGCGATCTTCAGCAGCTGGAACATGACCGACTCGGTGCTGGTGGGTACGCCACCGGCCAGCACCATGGCTTCGATGGCGGTCTGCCGGTTGTCGCCGCTGCGGCTCAGCACGGCATCCTTGACGACATGCACGTCGAAGCCGTCAGCCAGCAGTTCTATGACGGTCTGCAGCACGCAGACATGGGTCTCCATGCCGCAGACGATGACCTGGGTCCTGCCGCTCGCTTTGAGCTGTTTGAGGAAGGCGTCGTTGCCGCAACAGCTGAAGGTCATCTTTTCGATGGCGGGCGCCGTGGGCGCCCTGCTGCGCAGTTCGCTCAAGGTCGGGCCCAAGCCTTTGACATACTGCTCGGTGAAGATGACCGGCACGCCCAATTCATACGCGCTTTCCAGCAGGATGCCGGCATTCCTGGTCAGTTGCTGCAGCGCGGCTTGATCCATGGCGGCGGCGAGCTTCTCCTGCACGTCGATGACGACCAGCACGGCGCGTGGCGGCTCCAGCAAAAACTTGTTCCGGATAGACATGAATTCTCCAGTGACTGACGCGAGCTTCAGGCCGGAATTATGCTTGAAGAAACAGGCAAGCGTGAGCTACGGCGACGCGCAGCCGGATCAGGCCATCCCATCCACCCAGAGTGGGTATTGACGCAACTGCTTGATCGGTCTTAGGCTTCGTCCCGGATGGCGGTGCGCGCGATGCGGGTTCTGCCGTGGAGAAATCTGACGAAGGGGGATTCAGCATGATCACCAGGGAAGTCGTCCTGCAAACGCTGCAATGCAGTCCAAGCCAATACCCGCAAATGCTCGAAGCGCGATTTCCACATGTGTTGAAGAAGATCGTCCAGCTCTGGAACTCGCGTGAAGGGGAAGACTACATGGCCGACCTGCTGCAGCCGAACGGCCGGGGCGGCGGCAGGTTCGATCGCGATGGATTCCCGGAGCAGGCCTGGCAGGAGATATTCCTGCTGAAGCAGCTCTATCACAAGCCCCGCCCCAAGCCGAGACGGTAGGCCTGCCGCCCGCCTCTACCGGATCGCCGCAACAGAAATACAGACAACTGCTTATTCAGCAATTCGCCGGCTCCGCTATATTCACCCTGCTACAGCTTTTCCAGTAGCGGCCGTTCGTTTGAAAGCGGCCTTGTGTATCTCAACGCAGCTCTAACCATCAGGAGGCCATCATGAAATGCAATGTCGGTGGAATCGATCGCATCACCCGTATCGTGGCTGGGATCGTGTTGCTGGTCGTCGGGCTGGTGGCGCCGATCGGAGCGACCTGGCAGATCGTGGCGCTGGTCGTCGCGGCCATCGCGCTGGTGACTGCATTCGTGCGTTTTTGCCCGGTCAACGCAATGTTCGGGATCAACAGCTGCGGCAGCGAGAAGAAAGAGCAATAGCCAGAACGCCGCCTTGCCCGACCGGCGCTACTTCGGCCGGTTGCTCCCCGCCACGATCCTGTATTCGAACAGACGGCACTCGATGGCGCCGTTGTAGAGCGGCGTGCGCTTCGACGGCGTCAGCCGCATCAATTTGGCGATGCGCAGGTCGGCGGTGAACAGGTAGGCGCTCCAGCCGCCGAACTTCTTCTTCAGCACGTCGCCCAGTTGCGGATACAACTCGGCCAATTCGTCCTCGTCGCCCATGCGCTCGCCGTAGGGCAGATTCGCCACGAGGATGCCCGCCGATTCGGGCGGCGATGCCTCCAGCGCGTTGCACTGCTTGAGGTCCACCGTTTCGCGAATGCCCGCTTCTTCCAGATTCTGGTGCGCGGCCTTGAGCGCGTCGCCGTAGAGGTCGGAGCCGTAGATGGGCAGTTCGCTCACGGGCAGTTGCGCGGCGATGGCTGCTTCGCGCAGCGCGTTCCACATCTTCGCGTCGAAGTTCCGCAGTTTCTCGAACGCGAAATGGCGCGCGATGCCGGGCTGGATGTGGAGCGAAATCTGCGCCGCCTCGATGAGGAAAGTGCCGCTGCCGCACATCGGGTCGAGCAGCGGGATGCCGGGCTTCCAGCCGGTCATCATCAGGATGCCGGCGGCGAGGTTCTCGCGCAGCGGCGCGATGTTGGTGTGGGTGCGCACGCCGCGCTTGTACAGCGCATCGCCGGAGGTATCCAGATACAGCGTGAACCTCTCGCCCTCGAAGAAGGCATGGATGCGCATGTCCGGTTCAAGCTTGGCCACGCTCGGGCGCGCGCTCTTCTCGGCGCGGAACTTGTCGCACACGGCATCCTTGATCTTGAGCGTGATGAACTCCAGGCTCTTCAACGGACATTTGATGGCGGTGACCTTGACCAGGATGGTGTTGCTCACATCGAACCAGCGCGTCCACGGCAGATCGTAGACCGCCTTGTACACATCCTGTTCGTTGCGGAACGGCGTGGGCTCCTTAACGCGCCACAGGATGCGCGAGGCGAGACGGCTCTGCAGGTTGGCGCGGTAGCACAGCGGCCAGTCGCCCGCGAAGCCGACGCCGCCGTCGGTCGTCTGCACATTGGCGGCGCCGAACGAAGCGAGTTCGTCGGAGAGGAGTTTTTCCAGTCCGCGCGGACAGGTGGCGAAGAAATCAGGCATATCAGAACGGCTTCACAACGACGAGGATAACAACGGCCAACAACACCAGCACCGGCACTTCATTGAAGAAGCGGAACCAGACGTGGCTCTTGGTATTGCGGTCTTCCGCGAACACCTTGACCAGGTGGCCGCAGTACAGATGGTAAGCGACGAGTCCGGCGACCAAGGTGGTCTTGAGGTGCAGCCAGCCGCCGCTGAAATCGAAAGCGAACCACAGCCACAAGCCGGTGACGACGGCGAGCGCGCCGATGGGGGTGACGAACTTGTAGAGTTTGCGCTCCATCAGCTTCAGCCGTTCGCGCACGGCCTGCTCTTCGGCCATAGCGTGGTTGACGAAGATGCGCGGCAGGTAGAACAGGCCGGCGAACCAGCTGACGACGAAAAAGATATGAAATGCTTTCAGCCACAACATGATGATTACCTCGACAAGCGACGCCGGAACAACACCAGCGACACATAGAAACCGGCCAGCGTATACGCCAGCAACACCGCGATGTGCGTCAGCGTCTGGGGCGGTACGTTACCGTTCATCAGCGGCCGCGCCAGGTCCACCGCGTGCGTCAGCGGCAGGACGCCGGCAACCAGCTGGAAGCCCTGCGGCAGCTGGGTGACCGGAAAAAAGACGCCGCATAGTAGCATCATCGGCGTGATGACCAGCGTGAAGTAGTACATGAAAAAGTCATAGGCCGGTGCCAGCGCGGTCATGATCAGGCCGATGGCGGCGAAAGCCAGGCCGATGAGCAACGCGAGCGGGATCATCCACAGCGACATGAGCGAATGCGACAGGCCGAGTATCCAGATCACGGCGAGCACCGCCGCGCCCGACATGAGGCTCTTGGTCGCCGCCCACAGGATCTCGGACAGCACCACGTCGTCCAGCGACACCGGCGTATTGAGGATGGCTTCCCAGGTGCGCTGCTCGTGCATGCGCGCGAAGCCGGAATACAGCGCCTCGAAGCTGGCGCTGTTCATGGTGCTGTAGCACACCGTGCCCGCGGCGAGGAACGCCATGTACGACATGCCACCCATCTCGGGCAGCAGGCTGCCGAGGCCGTAGCCCAGACCCAGCATGTAGATCACCGGATCGGCCAGGTGGCCGAGGATGGAGGGCGCCGCGATCTTCTTCCACACCAGCCAATGCCGGCGCCAGATGGGAAAGAAACGCAGGCTCAGGCGCGGCAATGCGAAGTCCCGTCTGTTCATTTCGAATCTTCCATTTGCAGATGTAGCGTCATTCCCGCATCTCCCTTCCGGTCAGTTTCAGGAACACGTCCTCGAGGTTCGCCGGACGGTGCAGATAGCGCAGCGCTTCCTGCGCCTGCAGATGGGCGACCAGCGGCTGCGCCTCCTGCACGTAGCAGAACACCGACTCGCCGCTCACCTCGAAGCGCTGCGCATATTTCGCGGCATGTGCGGCCGCCCATTGCCCGGAGGTTTCGCCGAACACCTCGACCACCTGCGGCTCGATGTTGCTGTCGATCAGCTCGCGCGGGCTGCCCTCGCTGATGAGCCTGCCGTTGTCCATCACCGCCAGGCGGTGGCACAGGCGCTCGGCCTCGTCCATGAAGTGCGTGGTGAGCAACAGGGTCTTGCCCTGCTGCGTCAGCTCGCGCAGGCGCTGCCAGATGATGTGGCGCGCCTGCGGATCGAGGCCGGTGGTCGGCTCGTCGAGGAAGATCACATCCGGGTCATTCACCAGCGCACGCGCCAGCGTCAGGCGGCGCTTCATGCCGCCGGACAGCGTCGGCACCTTGGCATCGCGCTTGTGCGCGAGGCTGGCAAACTCCAGCAGCGACGGGATGCGCGCCTCGATCTCGCTGTCGTGCAGGCCGAAATAGCGCCCGTACACCAGCAGGTTCTCGGCCACGGTGAAATCCGGATCGAGGTTGTCCATCTGCGGCACCACGCCGACGCGGATGCGCGCCTCGCGCGCGGCCTGCGGCACCGGCAGGTCGAGCAGCGTGGCCGTGCCCGCATCCGGCGCGACCAGGCCGAGCAGCATGCGCAGGGTGGTGGTCTTGCCCGCGCCGTTGGGGCCGAGCAAGCCGAAGCATTCGCCCTTGCGGATAGAGAGGTCGAGCCCGTCCACCACGCGGTGCCCGCCGTAGGATTTTTGCAGCCCGCTCGCGCGAATGACTGCGTTCATAATTCGACCCCCTTGAAATGGCGCTTCACGATATCGCGCAACTGCGTCAGGCGTCCGTGGAAATAGTGCTCCGCCTGCGGCAGCACCACTACCGGCAGGTGCTGCGGACGCGCCCAGTCCAGCGCATCAGCCAGCGGCACGACGTCGTCGTGCTCGCCGTGGATGACCAGCGTGTCGGGCGCAACGGTTGGCATGTCCCCTGCCGTAAAACGGCCGACCGCGGGCGCGGCCAGTACCAGATGTTGCGGCTTGAGTCGCTGCGCAGCGCGCGCGGCGACATAGCCGCCGAACGAGAAGCCGGACAGCAGCAGCGGCAGCTCCTCACCGAACTGTTCCTGCGCGTAGCGCGCGACGGCGAGCAGGTCTTCCGTCTCGCCGTCGCCGCCGGTGAATTCGCCGGCGCTCGCGCCCACGCCGCGAAAGTTGAAGCGCAGCGCGACGCAGCCGAGCTCGGCAAAGGTCTTGGCCAGCGTCACCGCGACCTTGTTCTCCATGGTGCCGCCCATGGTCGGCAGCGGATGCGCCACCACGGCGATGCCGCAGGGAATGTCATCGGGCACATGCACCAGGCCCTCGAGCTCGCCTGCCGCGCCCGTGACCACGAATCTTTGCAGAGCGATCGCCATCAGATCTTCAGGCGCTCCACGACGCGGCCATGCGTCAGGTGCTCTTCGATGATCTCGTCGAGATCGGCCTGATCGACATAGGTGTACCAGACCGCTTCCGGGTAGACCACGATCACCGGGCCCTGATCGCAGCGGCCGAGGCAACCTGCTGAATTGATGCGGATGGTGTTGTGCTCGGTGGAGATGCCCAGCATCTTGACCTTGTCCTTGACGTAGTCGCGCGCGGCCTGCGCATGGAAATTGTTGCAGCAGTCCTCGCCCGCGGGACGCTGATTCACGCAAAAGAACACGTGCTTATCGTAGTGACTCATTTCTTTCCTTCTTCACGATGAACGGTGGCTCGCGACCACCATAGATAGCCGCCCAGCAACAGCGGGAACAGCGACGACACGGTCTGCGACAAGCCATTGTAGTTGCGCAGGTGGCCGTAGTGCCAATGGTACAGGCGCATCGCAGCGGACGGCGTGCCGCTGTCCAGCACGCCGTGCACCAGCACGAGATAGCTTAGTGCCGCCAGCGCCGTCGCCCGCAACAGCCAGGCGCGCGAAAGGCTGCCACCGCCCGCCAGCAGCAGCAGGCCGGCGACGATGCCGAGCAGCGCCTCGCCGTTGAGCCATAGCAGCAGGGCCCAGGACTTGAGCAACAGCGCCGCCGCAACGAACTTCGCCAACGCGACCACGCCCAGTATCAGCACCACGCCGACCACGGCATGGCGGCGCTCGCGCAACAGCAGCAGCAGCAGCAATCCCGCCATCGTCAGATTGAGGGCGACTGCCGCGCTTACCCAGACGTTGAACGGCGCCTGCGGCAGCGCGGCGAACATCCGGTCGACCGGCTCGGTGATGAACACGCTGCCCAGCATCGGCAGCGAGGGGTTGATCTGCGCGAACACCCACAACAGCAGCAGGGCCAGACCGAAATCCACGCCCGTCTCCTTACCGAACAGGCCGATGCGCCACGCGGTGGCGCGCGCAAACCAGGCTTGCCGCGCCATGCCCACCGCCAGCAGCGCGCCGGCAAGCGCGCCAATGCCGTTGGCCAGGATGTCCGCATTGGAGCTGGTGCGCCGGGGCAGGTACATCTGCAGGTACTCCAGCGCGAAGGAGAGGAGCAGCCCGCCCAGCAACGCAAGCAGCACGCTGCGCCGCGCATCGAGATGCACGTGCAAGGTCAGGGCAAGCAAGGCGCCGAAGGGCAGATACGCGCACACATTCACCAGCGCATCGAACGCGGTGTAGGTCAGCGCGAACGGCGAGGCCAGCACCTCGCCGAAGGTGAAGCCCTGCTCCCGCCAGCCGAGGAAGGGCGACAGGCTGGCATACACGATGAACAGGGCATAGCCCGCCGCCAGATAGCGACGCAGCAGGCTGCGGGGTTGTGCGGATGTGGACGTGCTCATGCGCGGAAGCCGGTGGAGTCTTTCGACCATTGTGATTGACTCAGGGGGCGGGGGTGGGAAACAATGCCCTCCGCCGCAAAAACCAGACTATTATAAAATAGCAATCTCAGGAGGAATTATGGCATACCTGCACTGGTCCAGTGACCTGGATACCGGGATCGAAACCATCGACCAGCAGCACCGACGCATAGTCGATTACATGAACGACCTCGACGACGCGAACAGCGCCGGCAACCTGACGACGACCAATCGCGTCCTGAACCAGCTGGTCGAATACACCGTCACCCATTTCGCCTTCGAGGAAGAACTGCAGGAAAAAGCCGGCTATCCGTTCCTGCGCGCACACAAACGCGTGCACGAGATATTCACCAAGCGCGTGGCCGAATACCAGAAGCGCGCCGAGGCCGGCGAGAACGTCGCGCCGGAAGTGCTGTCCATGCTGAAGATCTGGCTGGTCAACCACATCAAAGGCGACGACGCCGACTATGCGCCGGCCGTCAGGAAGATGCTGGGGGTCGAAGGCTCCAAGGACACGACCGGCGGCTGGCTGGGCAGCGCGCTGAAGAAGTTCTTCGGCTGACTCAGCGCGAGGCGGCGTCCTGCTGCTTCGCGATCACCGCCGGCAACCGCTGCGGCGCCTTGATGCGCAGCTGCTTGTTGACGTTGTACACCCCGAACACCACCGTGATCGCGCTTTCGGGAACGTCGAATTCCTCCGCCAGAAACTTCACCAGATGCGCCGTCGCCCGCCCGCGCACCGGGTTCTCGGCGACATGGATCTCCAGCTGCTTGCCGATGACCTTGCCGAGCTTGGTCTTCTTCGCGCGCGGACGCCCGAGGATGTTCAGCACCAGTGTGTCGCCCTCCCATTGGCAGAACGATTGCATCTCCACTCCCGACCTAGAATTTTTCATTTGGCATCAAGTAGCGCCATTGCGCCAACGGCAGTTTGGACATCGACACGCGCCCGATGCGGATCCGTTTCATCGCCAGCACCTGCAACCCGACAGCTTTGCACATGTGCGCGATCTGGCCCGGTTTCACGCCCTTGAGCGCGAAGCGCAGGTGCGTCTCGTTCTGCCAGCTGACCTTGACCGGAGGCAGCGGCTTGCCGTTGTAACTGAGCCCATGGTTGAGCAACTTGAGGCCGTCGGCAATCAGTTCGCCCGCGACCTGCACGATATATTCCTGCTCGATGGTCGCGGCCTCATCGGTCAGCTTGCGCGTCACGCGATAGTCCTGGGTGAACACCGCCAGGCCGCTGGCATGCGGCTGCAGCGGGAGGCACTGCGTCAAGCGCACGAAATGCTGCCTGAGCAGGCGGATGCCGGAATGGTCGTCCGCCGCGCGGGTATCCGCGCAGAGCAGTTGTTTGATCGAGTCGGCATTCATGTCCGCATCAGCAGCCTGGTGAAACAGAATGGTCACCGGCTCGACCGGCACCAGCACGGCATCAGGATGCAGCTCGACCTTCTGCCCCGCCACCATGAACTGCGGCTCCTCCACCACCTGCCCATCCACTCTCACCCAGCCGCCCGCAATGTACAGCTCGGCCTCGCGGCGCGAGCAGTGCACCAGTTCGGCAAGGCGTTTGGCGAGGCGGACGGAATCGGTCATGGGAGGTCTATCTGGCAACAGGGTACGCATTGTAAACGCTAGTCTCCGGTGTTCACCTGTAAAATCCGGACATGAACTCCAACAAGAAACCCGCAAGCCGCCCCACCCTGGAGGGCGTCACCCTTGAAATGATCGTCACGCAACTCTCCGAGAGTATCGGCTGGGAGGCGATGGCTGATGCCGTGCCCATTCGCTGCTTTACGCATGATCCGAGCGTCAAATCCAGTTTGAAGTTTTTGCGCAGGACGCCTTGGGCTAGGGCGAAGGTGGAGGAGTTGTATTTGTTTATGCGTAGGGTGAAGTAAGCACAGCCGTTCGTGCCGGGAGCCACGCCATACCGTTCGTCCTGAGCCTGTCGAAGGATGGGCGAAGCCCGCCAATCTTCAAAGATCCCGTTCGTAGTGAGCTTGTCGAACCAGGAACATCTTTAAGTCAAAACCAACACCGTCGGGGGTAGCCCGACAGCTAGTCACTTTCTTTTGCTTCGCCAAAAGAAAGTAACCAAAGAAAAGGCGCCCCCGGTGCGCCGCTGCTTCGCAGTTCCCTGCGTTGCTCGACTGGTCAGGCCTCCTCATAAAC
>JBQGEN010000239.1:0-5049 GCA_052039615.1 Sideroxyarcus sp.
GCATCATCGACAAGTTGACCGCCATCGCCCACCAGCATGCCGACCTGCCCATGCTGTGCCGCACCCACGGCCAGACCGCGACACCCAGCACGCTGGGCACGGAGATGGCGAACGTGGTGTACCGCCTGCGCCGCGCCCATGCGCGCATCGCCGCGGTCGAAGTGCTGGGCAAGATCAATGGCGCGGTAGGCAACTACAACGCGCACCTGTCCGCCTATCCCGACGTGGATTGGGAGAGTTTTGCCAAGCGTTTCGTCGAGGCGCGCGGACTGGTATTCAATCCCTACACCATCCAGATCGAGCCGCACGATTGCATGGCCGAACTGTACGACGCCTACGCCCGCGCCAACACCATCCTGATTGACCTGAATCGCGACATCTGGGGCTATATCTCGCTCGGATTCTTCAAGCAGAAAGTGGTGGCGGGCGAAGTCGGCTCCTCCACCATGCCGCACAAGGTCAACCCCATCGACTTCGAGAACTCGGAAGGCAACCTTGGCCTGGCCAACGCCTTGCTGAAACACTTGTCCGAGAAACTGCCGATCTCGCGCTGGCAGCGTGACCTCACCGACTCCACCGTGCTGCGCAACATGGGCGTGGCGCTGGGCTACACCCTGCTCGCTTATGAATCCTGCCTGAAGGGTCTGAACAAGCTGGAAGCCAACCCGCAGCGCCTGGCGGAAGACCTGAACAACAGCTGGGAAGTGCTGGCCGAGCCGATCCAGACCGTGATGCGCCGCTACAACATCGAGAACGCCTACGACAAACTGAAGGAACTCACGCGCGGCAAGGGCGGCATCAACCGCGAAAGCCTGGCGGCCTTCATCCAGACGCTGGACATTCCTGCCAGCGAGAAGCAGCGCCTGCAGGCGTTGAGTCCCGAGACCTACACGGGCAAGGCGGCCGAACTGGCCAAGCGTATCTGATCTCTACTTGTCCGCCAAAAGAAAAAGCCCCGCACTTGCGGGGCTTTTTCGTTCAAGCTGCTGCTTGAACCGGTATCTTGTCGCGCTTCTCGATGATGCGGTTGTGTTCGTCCACATACACGAGGGTGGGGTGATACTTCTGCAACTCCAGTTCGGAATAGACGGAGAAAGCGGCGATGATGAGGATGTCGCCCACATCGGCCTTGTGCGCAGCCGCGCCGTTCACCGAGATGGTGCGCGAACCGCGCTCGGCGCGGATGGCATAGGTGCTGAAACGCTCGCCGTTGGTGACGTTGTAGATGTCGATCGCCTGGTATTCCTTGATACCGGAGGCATCCAGCAGGTCATCGTCGATGGCGCACGAACCCTCGTAATGCAGTTCGGACTGCGTCACGCGCACGCGGTGCAATTTGGCCTGTAACATGGTTCGTTGCATAGTTACCCTCCTAATACCGTCTCCTCAATCCGCTCCAACAGGGGAGACAAACGAGGAAAGCAATCTTCTAATTTTGCCCAAACTTCGGGGGCGGGCATTATAAACGTCTGGCGACTAAAGACAAACTTCGACATTGTCGATCAAACGGGTCTTACCCAGCCGGGCCGCCGCCAGAATCACCAACTGACGTTCGCCCTTCTGCGGGATGCCCAAATCGCCCTGCCTGCGCACCGAAATATACTCCACCTGCCAGCCGCGATTGGAAAGTGCCGCGCCTGCGTCCTGCTCCAGCGCAACATAACCCGCCGCGCCCTTTTTCAGGGTTTCCCCCATCCCATATAAGATTTGACAGAGAAAAACCGCTTCGGTTCGCTCTTCCGGCGACAGATACTGGTTGCGGGAGGACAGCGCCAGCCCGTCCGCAGCGCGGGAGGTCTCCGCGCCGACGATCTCTATGGGCAGATTGAACTGGGTGACCATCTGCCGGATGATGGCCAGTTGCTGGTAGTCCTTCTTGCCGAAGACGGCGACCTGCGGCTGCACCAGGTTGAGCAGCTTCAGCACCACCGTCGCCATGCCGCGGAAATGGCCGGGGCGGAACTCGCCGCACAACTCGCTGGCGATGGGCGGGGGCTCGACGAAGACGGTCTGTTTTTCGGGATACATCTCGCCCACGGACGGCGCAAACACCACATCGGCCAGCCCCTGCAGCCTGGCGCAGTCCGCTTCCAGCGTGCGCGGATACTTGTCGAAGTCCTCGTTGGGCCCGAACTGCAAGGGATTGACGAAGATGCTGACCACGACGCAAGTCCCGCGGCTACGCGCGATGCGCACCAGTTCGAGATGCCCCTCGTGCAGGTTGCCCATGGTGGGGACGAAGGCGATGGCCTTTTCGTGGGCAAGACGGGTGCGCAGTTCGGCGACGCTATGAATAAGTTGCATCAGAAGGAGTGTTCCGCAGCGGGGAATGAACCGGACTTCACTTCTGCCACGTAGTTCGCGACCGCCTGCGCGACGGAGCCGGCGCCTGGCATGAAATCCTTGACGAAGCGCGCCTTCTTGCCGGGATAGATGCCCAGCATGTCGTGCAGCACCAGCACTTGGCCGGAACAGGCCGCACCCGCCCCGATGCCGATGGTGGGCACGCTCACTTGCGCGGTGACTTCAGCGCCAAGCGCGGCAGGGATGGCTTCGAGCACGATCATGCCCGCACCAGCCTGTTGCAGGGCCAGCGCATCCTTGATCAACTTTTGCGCGGCGACATCTCCCTTGCCCTGCACCTTGTAACCGCCGAGCTGATGCACCGACTGCGGGGTGAGGCCGATGTGCCCGCACACCGGGATGCCGCGCGAGGTGAGGAAGGCGACGGTCTCGGCCATCTCGGCGCCGCCTTCGAGCTTGATCATCTCGGCGCCCGCCTGCATCAGTTGCACGGCATGCGCAAAAGTCTCACGTGCGCTGAACTGGGAGGTGCCGAACGGCATGTCAGCGATGACGAACGCCTGCTGCGCACCGCTCGCCACGCAGGAGGTGTGATAAGCCATCTGTTCGATGGTCACGGGCAAGGTGGTCTCGCGTCCCTGGATGACCATGCCCAACGAATCGCCGACCAGCAGCACGTCCACGCCACTGGTTTCCAGCAGCGTGGCGAAGCTGGCGTCGTAACAGGTCAGCACGGCGATCTTCTCGCCCTTGTCGCGCATGGATTGCAGTTTGCTAAGCGTCGTACGCATCGAGCCCTCTCTATTAATCCCTGTCCACATTGAAATGCTCCCGGCGCCCTTTCATCTTTGCGATGCGGTCGAGCAGCAGGTCGAAGTCATCCGCATTATCCACGAAATTGAGGCGTTCGCTGTTCACCACCAGCACCGGTGCTTCATCGTAATGATGGAAGAACTCGCCATAACTGTCGGCCAGCCGCGCCAGATAATCGTCCTGGATGGTGCGCTCGTAACGGTTGCCGCGGCGGCGCACGCGCTCGGACAGGGTGTAAGCGGGGGCTTGCAGGTAGATCACCAGATCGGGCGTGGGCGCTTGGGGCGACAGGCCCTGATAGATGGATTGGTAGAGCTTGTATTCGTCGTCGCTCAGGGTCAGGCGCGCGAACAGCGCGTCTTTCTCGAACAGGTAATCGGAGACGGTGCGGCTGCGGAACAGGTCCATCTGCGCCAAGTCGCGCGCTTCGTTGATGCGCTGGAACAGGAAGAACAGCTGCGTGGGCAGCGCGTAGCGCGCCTGGTCCTGGTAGAAGTTCGCCAGGAACGGATTATCCTGCGGTTTCTCCAGCAACGGATGCGCATCGGCATGACGGGCCAGCAGTTGAGCAAGGCTGGTCTTGCCCACGCCGATGGGACCTTCCACGACGATGTAGCGATACTTGCTCAGGGGCATTCAGATCCGCTCCAGTGTCTGTCCTTCACATCGCAGCGCCGCCTCCGCCGCCGCGCCCACCCCGGGGATCACGCAGTCCGGCGCGATCTCCAGCAAGGGCTGCAGCACAAACGCCCGCAGATGCATCTGCGGATGCGGAACGGTCAGGCCGTGCTCGTGATGCACCAGGTCGTCGTACAGCAGCACATCCAGATCCAGCGTGCGCGGCGCATTGCGGAATTCGCGCGTGCGTCCGCATTCATGCTCCAGCGCCAGCAACGCATCGAGCAAGGCGCGCGGAGCCAGTTGCGTCTCCAGTTGTGCCACCGCATTGATGAAATCCGGCTGGTCCAGATAGCCCACGGGTGCACTGCGGTACAGCGAAGAGCGGCGCACCACCCGCGTCTGCGGCAGGCTGTCCAGCGCAGCCAATGCATGAGTGACCTGCTCGACCGGATCGGCCAGATTGCTGCCCAACCCGACGAATGCCATGTGCTTCTTCATCAGTCTATCGGCAGTTCGGATTGCTGCGCGGCACTGGGCTTCTTGCTGCGCCTGCGGCGCTTCTTGGGGCCGCCGGTGTCGGGCAGCAGCATCTCGGCGCGGCGCTCGTCGCTCGCATGCTGGAACTCTTCCCACCATGAACCCAACTCGGCCTCGACTTCCCCGCTCTGACAACGCAGCAGCAGAAAATCGTAGGCGGCGCGGAAACGCGGCAACGCCAGCAGGCGCATGGGGCGCTGCCCGCCGCGTTGCTCGAAGCGCGGCTGCAGCAGCCACAGCTCCTTCATCACCGTGTCGTAGCGGCGCGGGATCGCGAGTTGCGCACGCTGCCGGTCCAGCACCTCGTCCATCGCCGCATGCATCGCGCCGATCGGCTTCTCGCCCGCATCCTGCCTGGCCTTCCAGTCCGCCAGCACCTCGTGCCACAGCAGCGCGGCGAACAGGAAGGCGGGCGACGTGGCTTTCTCTTCGGCGATGCGCTGATCGGTGTTCTGCAGCGCGAGCATGACGAACTTCTCGCCCATCGGCTGCTCTAGAATCACGTCCATCATCGGCAACAGGCCGTGATGCAGATGCATGGCACGCAGCTTCTTGATGCACTGCAGCGCATGGCCCGACAGCAACAGCTTGAGCATCTCGTCGAACAGGCGCGCCTCGGGCACGGTGCTCAGCAGCTCCTTCATTTTGGAGATGGGCGCAGCAGTAGCCGGGTCCAGCTTCATCCCCAGCTTGGCCGAGAGCCGTACCGCGCGCAGCATGCGCACGGGGTCTTCGCGATAGCGCACTTCCGGGTCGCCGATCATGCGCAGCGTG
>JBQGEN010000240.1:0-3567 GCA_052039615.1 Sideroxyarcus sp.
GGATGCCGTCGACCAGTCCAGCAGTCTGATCTTGTCCGCACGCAGCGCCCCCTGCAACGCCGGCGCGCCGGCATCCTCAGTCAGCGTCTCGCCCCAGCGCATCCAGCCGAACAGCGCCAGGTTGGCCAGCAACAACACTCCCACGATCCTCTTCATCATGCCTTGGTTTCTCCGATGATCTGCAATCCCTGTAGCACCAGGTTGTCCGCCCGCTCTGCCGGCAGGCCCAGATGCGGCAGAACGATGTCCGCCGCTCCGCCGCCGACCAGGCAGCGCACCGCCCCGGCGCGCGCCTGCAGCAATCGGTGCTGGTGCAGCACCGCCCCCACGGTGGCGCGCAACATCCCGCTGTGGATGGCATCGGCCGTGTTGCGAGGAAAATCCTGCAACGTGCCATGCTCCGCGACGAGTTGCGCCGTGTTCGTCGCCAGGCTGTGCTGCATCAGGCTGACGCCGGGCAGGATCAGCCCGCCCAGGAACTCGCCTTGCGCCGAGAGCGCATCCACGGTCGTGGCCGTGCCGCAATTCACCACCAGACAGGCCCCGTGCACCCGCCGCCACGCGGCGATCAGCGCCGCCCAGCGATCGCTGCCGAGACGTTCGGGTTGCGCATAGCCATTGCTGACCCCGTGCTGGCTGGCGCGGGCCGTCACGAACTCCAGCGGGCATTGCCACATGGCGCAGACGGCGCGCAATCGCTGCGCCATCGCCTCGCCCGCGACATTGGAAACCAGGATGCGTCCGGGCGGGGGCAAGGCCGAGAACGCCTGGCGCAGGGCAACCCACTCCGTGTTGCCGGCCGCCCCTTGCTGCAACCATGCGCCATCCCGCACCAGCGCCCACTTGCAGCGGCTGTTCCCCACATCCAGTATCAGCACCCTATGCCCCCCTCAAGCTGACCTCGCCCGCATTGAACAAGCGCTCGCCCTGCGCCGTGGCCAGCCGCAGGGCGCCGTCGTCCGTCACGCCCAGTGCCATGCCCGCAACCTGCGTGCCGTCGGGCAGCATGATCCTGACCGGCATTTGCTGAAAACGATGATGGCGCTCCCACTCCGCGCGCAGCGGCGCACAACCATGCGCAGCGAATTCGCGCAGCACGGCGGCCAGATGTTTCAATGATATCGCAAGCACGCGGTTGCGTTCCGGCATGGGTGTCTGCAGCGAGGCAAGGTCGCTCACCGGCTGATCGATACGCTCGCGCAGCGCCTCTGGCACGGTCAGGTTGATGCCGAGACCGATCACCACCGCGCTTGGTCCCAGCATGTCGCCCTGCGCTTCGAGCAATATCCCGGCGAGCTTGCCACGCTCCAGCAGGACGTCGTTCGGCCATTTCAGGGCCGCCCCCGCCACGCCGAGCTCGTGCAGCGCGCGCATCATGGCGACACCGACCGCCAGACTCAGGCCGGACAGCGCAGCGAGACCGCTCTCGAAACGCCACAACAGGGAGAAGGTCAGCGCGTCGCCCAGCGCGGAATGCCATGTCCTGCCCAGACGCCCGCGCCCTGCGCTTTGCCACTCCACGGCCAGCACGGTACCGCTGGGCGCCCCTTGGGCGCAGCGCTGCAGCAGCAGTGCATTGCTGGATGTGGCGTGATCGAGGATTTCGATATGCAAGTCGGCACCCGCCGCGCCCAGCTGTGCGCCGATCAGATCGATGTCCAGCCACTGCAGCGGTCGCGCCAGCCGGTAACCGCGGCCGCGCACGCTATACAAGGTCAGACCGTAGCTCCCCACCTCCTGCAGGGCGTTGTGCACCGTGGTACGTGTCACGCCGAAGTATCGCGCCAACGCCTCACCGGAATGAAACTCGCCGTCTGCCAGCCGCCGCAACAACGCAAAGGTCAGCGGCTTGGGTTCGTCCGTGCTGCTCATTGCGGCATGTCGCAACTGGAAACCGCCGGATCGCAGCCCAGGAATTCCACGATCTCGTCGCGACGATTCACGGCATCCTGATAGCCCATATCGATCAGTGCACGGCAAAAGTGTTTGTCGAACAACAGGTAGCTCACCAGATTCGCTCCGCTGCGCTGCATCACGCCGACCGAACGCAACAACAGGCGGATCGTCCACGGTAGTTCGGCGATATGCCGCTCGGCAATCTTCTCCAGCGGCTGACTGGGGGTGATGAGCAGCACGTCGATATGGCGCATGTCGGTGGCCGCGCGCAACTCTTCCGGGATCAGTTTGACGGTCTCATTGATGTGCTGCACCCGCTCCAGATCGACCTCCAGGCTGTCGAGGAAGATGCTGTCCAGCGCATGGCCGGCGATCTGCGCCAATGTCGGATAGGTTTCAGACTTGTTGCGCCGCCCCTCGTCGTCGTCGGAGTGCCAGGCACCGATCACCATCACCTTGTCCGCGCCCAGATGCAGCGCCGAACTGATGGGGGCAATCTGGCGCACCGAGCCGTCGCCGAAATATTCGCGGTTGATATGCACGGCGGGAAAGATGAAAGGAATGGCGGACGAAGCCAGCAGGTGCTCGATTCCGATCCTGGCCTCCATCCCCAGGCGGCGCGTGCGTTTCCACGGCTGGATCTCGGTCACCCCCTGATAGAAAGTGACCGACTGCCCGGAGCCATAACCCGAGGCGGTGACGCTCAGGGCATACAGCGCGCCCGCATCGATGCTGTCCTGTATCTTCTCGCACGGCAGCATCTCTTCCAGATAGACCTGCAGCGGTGAATTGTCCAGCAGCGACACGCGGTGCATGCGATTGATGCCGAGCATGCTCAGCACCAGCCCCGCCAGCCAGCGCGTCGTGTTGACGAGCACGCCGAGCACATCCGAACGGTAGATGTTCTTCACCTGCGCGTTGTTCCAGATGCCAAGCAGGTATTTCACGCCCCTGCGGAACTGGCGCGCATTCACCGCCAGGGTAACCGCATTCAACGCGCCCGCCGAGGTGCCGCAGATGACCTGGAACGGGGAGTGCGCGCGGCGCGGCATGAATTCGGCGATGGCCTTTAGTACGCCGACCTGATAGGCCGCACGTGCACCGCCGCCGGTCAGGATGAGTCCGATCTTCTGTGGCGCCTGGCTCATGATTCCCCGCCCGTTACGCCCCGCCCTGCGCCTGCACCGATTCCAGCGCATCGCGCAGCGTTTCCTCGGGCAGCGCGTTCAGCATCTCGGACAGCATTTCCGCGGCTTCCACGGCGTTCGGCTGCAGGCGTGCCGCATCGGCGTTCGCCACCAGCACCGCCGCCGCGCCGACCACCTTGAGCAGGCGTGCACGCTCAGCCATCAGCATCTCGATCTCCTCGCTGAGCATCTTTATCTCTTGTTTGTTCATTTGCCTATTCTCTATGCGTCCTTGTGCCGCCGGCGGTCCAGGTACACGAGACACCGGACGGTCGCCGGGAATCGGCGTGCATGCAGACTTGTCGCGTCCGGCAGAATGGCGCCCCCATGCCGGACAAATGGGATTCAGGCGCGCCGATTATAGCCCAGACCATCAGCCGGGCTGGCGGCGTCCATCGAGACGCAGCGTCGCCAACGTGCGCCTGCGCACCTCGTGCAACAACGCCACGTTTTCGTCCAGCGACTCGCCATAGGACGGGATCAT
>JBQGEN010000241.1:0-2175 GCA_052039615.1 Sideroxyarcus sp.
CGCCAGGGTTATCTGCTGGCGCATTACCTTTCCAGCCATGACGCACCCATGGCGCTGGACAACCTGGGCAACGACCAGGACAGGTTCCGCATCTGCGCCGCCATCCAGATGACCTCGCTCGGTCTGCCGGTGATCTACTACGGCGAGGAAGTGGCGCGCGCCGGCAGCGAATGGCCGCTCAACCGCACCGACATGCCGTGGGGTGAACGCGACATCAGGCCGGGCAAGGGCGCGGTGCGCGACGAGGCCATGCGCGACTATTACAAGGCGCTGCTGAAGATACGGCGCGATCATCCCGCGCTGCGCCATGGCGATTACACGCTGCTGTCCGGACCGCAGGAACCGCTGCTGGCCTACGTGCGCCACGATGCGGCGAGCGGCGACAGCGTGATGGTGCTGGTCAATCGCGAGGACAAGGCACTGACGGCGGACTTCTTGCTGCCGGATGCGTGGAACGCTAAGCCGGTCACGGACGAATTGGGCAGGGCCGCGGTGGCGACGGCGGCGGGGCGCATCGCGTTATCCATGGCACCGAAGTCGGTGCGCATTCTGAGTGTGAGTTCAGGAAAGGCGGAACACTGATGGCTTCGATCCGGTTCGACAAGATCGGCAAGAGTTTTGGCGAGACCGAGATCATCAAGAATCTCGATTTCTCGGTGAACGACGGCGAGTTCATGGTGTTCGTGGGGCCGTCCGGCTGCGGCAAGTCCACCGTGCTGCGCATGATCGCCGGACTGGAGACCATCAGCACCGGCGAACTGTGGATCGGCGACCGCGTCGTCAACAACGTCCACCCCAAGGACCGCGACATCGCCATGGTGTTCCAGACCTATGCGCTGTATCCGCACATGAACGTGTACGACAACATCGCCTTCGGCCTGAAGATACGCAAGCTGCCCGACGCCGAGATCCGCAAGCGCGTGCAGGAGGCCGCCGACCTGCTCGGACTGGGGCAACTGCTCGACCGCAAGCCCAAGGCCCTGTCCGGCGGTCAGCGCCAGCGCGTGGCGCTCGGGCGCGCCATCGTGCGCAACCCTTCGGTGTTCCTGTTCGACGAGCCACTCTCAAATCTGGATGCGGAACTGCGCGTGCAGATGCGTTCCGAGATCAGCAAGCTGCAGCACCGTCTCCATACCACCACCGTGTACGTGACGCACGACCAGGTCGAGGCCATGACGATGGGCCAGCGCATCGCCGTGTTGAGCGCGATCAAGAGCGGCAGCACGCTGGCCACCAACCTGATGCAGTGCGGCTCGCCCATGGATCTGTACGACCGGCCCGACAACGTCTTCGTGGCGCGCTTCATCGGCACGCCCAACATGAACATCGTGCATGCGCGCCTGAGCGACGACGGCAGCACGGTGCATTCGCTCGGCGGCAGCATGCCGGTCAGCGCGCAATTCAAGGAGGCGGCGCGGGCGATGCGGGGAAAGGAAGTGATGCTGGGCATCCGCCCGGAACACATCGGCGCCGCGCATGAGGTGGACTGGCAGCTGACCCAGCCGGTGCAGGGGCAGTGCGAGATGGTGGAACTGCTGGGGCACGAGGCCATCCTGCATTTCCGGGTCGGCGAACAGATCATGACCGGCCGCCTGCACACTCACGGCCATCTGCCGTCTCCCGGCGACGCGGTCACCATGCAGTTGAAGTGCGAAGCGATCCATTTGTTCGATCCGGTTACCGAGTTGCGTTTGCGATAACAGTCATCAAGGAGATGAAAATGAAACGACCATTGCGCATCATCCTGACCATCGGCGCTTTCCTCATGGCCGGCCTCTTCACTGCGGCACAGGCGGCAGAGCTGGTGCTGTGGCATGCCTACCGTGGCGCGGAAAAGAGCGCGATCGAGAAGGTCGCCAAGCTGTACGAGACGAAGATGCCCGGGACCAAGGTGACCACGCTCGCCATCCCGTACGACGCCTACGCCGACAAGATCACCGCCTCCGTTCCGCGCGGCAAGGGGCCGGACGTGTTCATCTATGCGCAGGACCGGCTGGGCGGCTGGATCGAGTCGGGCAAGACGGTCGAGCCCATCGGTTTCTTCATGGACGAAGCGACGCAGAAACAGTTCCTGCCGGGCATGCTGGACGCGATGACCTACAAGGGCACGGTGTACGGCCTGCCGCTCAACTACAAGAGCATCACGCTGATCTACAACAAGGCGCTGGTAAAGAC
>JBQGEN010000242.1:0-3099 GCA_052039615.1 Sideroxyarcus sp.
TGTTTGCCGTCCGGGCTGGCGGCGAGATCCACCGCTTCCACCTGGTCAGGAGTCTGATACAGCGTGCGCATTTCGCGCCAGTCCTGCTCGCGTTGTTCCAGGATGCTCAGGGTGGACATGCCGCCCACCGTGCGCAGGGCGACGATCTGCTCGCCCAGCCATGCGGCGCGGCGGTAGCGCCCGCAGCGGGTCTTGCGCTGCATGCCGCCGCCAGTGCTCCAGGTGTAGAGATCGTAATAGTAGTTGTGGTTGCGGCAGATGTCGGGCTGCGCGATCAGCACCTTGCCGTCGGGGCGCGCATCGATATGTGCGCCGGCGTTGACGTAGGCGAGGTGACGCAGCTTGCCTTGCGCGTCGACATGGACCAGTTCGGGGCGCAGCAGTCCATCGTTCACCACGGCCAATACACCGTCCGCCACCGGCGCCAGCGCATCGATCTCGAAGCTGGCGGGCAGGATCACCTCGCCGTCCGCGCGCGGCGTCTCCCTGAGCGGCGCCTCGCGCCGGCTCATCTGCTCGGTCAGATCGACGATGAATTCGTCCCACAGCACATCCATGGTCTTGCCCGTTGCATATACCGGATTGGTATGCACGCGCGGCACGAGGTTGCCACTGAACTTGTCGATGTACCGGTATATCGCTTCCGGCCCGTACCTGCGCTCCAGAAAGTCGTAGAAATACACGCCGTACAGATATTGCTTGGAGGTCGGCAGGGCCCGGCCGTCGGCGTTCATTTCCGCCAGCGACTTGAAGCCGCGCTCGTGCTCGATGCGCATCCACGACTCGAACAGCGGTCCGCGCAACCTTCCGCGGCCGGCCTCGGGTGTGCTCTCGTTCCAGGTGGCGATGCCTTCTATGGCCCAGCCCGGTTGCCATGCGTTGGGAAAGAGCAGCGGATTGCGGCCGAAGATATGGCGGATCACATTCGGCGCGCCACGCACCTTGTCCAGGTGGATGGTGTGCGTCAGTTCGTGGGTGAGCAGCAGTTCCAGCCAGACGCTGTTGTCCAGCAATTCGCCGTCACCGGGCGGGGTGAGGAAGATCGCGCTCTTGTTGAAAGGCAGCGGCGTGGAATATCCGTTGGCGATATCGAATTCGTCGATCACGACGATCTCGATACGGCCAGCGGGTTCCCATTGCAGCTGCTGTGTCAGGCGCGCATGGACGCGCTCGGCGATCTCGGCGACGCGCTCAGCCTGCGCGCGCTGGGGATGGGCGTAATTGACGCGGAAATGTTTGCTGTCGGCGCTATGCCAGTCGCGGCCGGGATCCGGGCCGAGTTCCGCCTGCGCGTGCGGCAAGACGGAGAGGGCGACGAGTGTGAACAGGATGCGGAGCATGGAGTGCTTCCCCCAAAATGAAAAAGCGCACGGCGTACCGTGCGCTTTCATTATCCGACAAACCGCTCAGTTTGGTGTATGCGTTTCCACCTGTTGCAGCGGTTCGCTGTTCTCGATGGTGTAGACCTCGCGCGGACGCTGACGGCGACGCGGTGCATGTTCCCGGCTTTCCGGAACCGGAGCCACGCTCGCAGCCTTGTTCGGGTCGGTTTCGATCAGGGTCAGGCCGCTGCTGCCGAGGTCGATCTGGGGAGCGGCTTGCGCCACGACCGCTTTGGCCGCCTGAGCCGGCTGTGCCGGGTAGCACACCACTTCGGTCGGTTTTGCCTTCTTCATCGAGTCCGGATAGGCGACGTATTCGGTCGGCTTGAGGCGTGCGGCCGAAGCAGGGGCGGCGGCGCTTTCCTTGGCTACAGGCGCGGCTTGTTCGCCTGTCTGCATCGCGGCGTTTTCGCCAGCCGGAGCTGCCACCTGCTGTTCGCGCCGCTCGCGCTCGCGACGGCCGCCGCGACGACCGCGCTTGCGGCCTTCGCGATTGCCGCTCCCTTCCTCTCCCTGTTCACCGGCCACGGCGGGCTTCTGCGTTTCCAGCGCCGGCTTGTCGGCGGGGGCCGGACGCGGCTGGCGCTGCTGTTGTGGCTGACGCTCGGCGCGATTCTCCTGCTGTTCCTTCTTCTCGGCGCGCGGTGTCTCCTCGCGTTGGCGCTGCTGCTTGCCGCCTTCGCCGCGCTCGCGGCGCTGTTGCTTGCCGCCTTCGCTGCGTTCAGTGCGCTCGCCACGTTCGCTGCGCTCGCCGCGTTCACGGCGCTGGCTGTGACGCCCGCTCTTGGCCGGAGCGGCCGGTTTCGCGGGTTCGCTTTCCGCAGTCAGCGACTTGAACCAGCCAACGATGCCGTCAAGCAGAGAAGGTTTCTTTTCCACCTTCACTTCGTGTTTCGGAGCAGGCTGCGCGGGAGTGATGCCCTTTACCGCTGCTTGCGGGCGTTGTGCCTTGGCTTCCTGTGCACCCGGCTTTTCGGATTTGGCCTCTGCAGGCTTCTCGACCAGTTTGTAGCTGGCCTGCAGATGATCGGCGGTGATGTCGTCCTGGCGCAGACGGGTCACGCTGTAATGCGGCGTTTCCATGTGCGGGTTGGGGATGAGCGTGATGCCGATCTTGAAGCGCGATTCGATGCGATGGATGTCGGATCGCTTTTCGTTCAACAGGAAGGTGGCGACGTCCACCGGCACTTGCGCGTGGATCGCGGCGCTGCTGTCCTTCATCGCTTCTTCCTGGATGATGCGCAGGATATTCAGCGCGGAAGATTCGGTGCCGCGGATATGGCCGATGCCGTTGCAGCGCGGGCAGGTGGTGTGGTTGCCTTCTTCCAGGCTCGGGGCGAGGCGCTGGCGCGACAGTTCCAGCAGGCCGAAGCGCGAGATCTTGGCGGTCTGGATGCGGGCGCGGTCGAAGCGCAGCGCGTCGCGCAGGCGGTTTTCCACGTCGCGCTGGTTCTTGCTCGACTCCATGTCGATGAAGTCGATGACGATCAGGCCGCCCAGGTCGCGCAGGCGCAACTGGCGGGCGATCTCGTCGGCCGCTTCGAGGTTGGTGTTGTAGGCCGTGGTCTCGATGTCGCCGCCGCGGGTGGAACGCGCGGAGTTGATGTCGATGGCGGTGAGCGCTTCGGTGTGGTCGATGACGATGGCACCGCCGGAAGGCAGGTTGACCTGACGGGCGTGGGCCGATTCGATCTGGTGTTCGATCTGGAAGCGCGAG
>JBQGEN010000243.1:0-8459 GCA_052039615.1 Sideroxyarcus sp.
CGGCAGTGCCAGCCGTTCCGGCTGGCTGAACGAGCCGACCTGCCAGTCCTGCCACCATGACGGCAGGCGCGAAGCCGTCGGCGTCGACGGCCAGGGACTACCGCTGACGTGGAGCGATACGCGTTTTGCGACCAACCAGAACGTGCCCAGCATCGGTGCGCACCTGTATCGCTACAGCACCGGTCATGGCGGGATGAAATGCGAGGCCTGCCACGGCTCCACCCATGCCGAGTATCCGAGCCGCGAGGCGAACGACAACGTGCAGAGCATCGCCGTACAGGGGTATGCCGGCACGGTGACCGAGTGCACGGCCTGCCACGACAGTGTGCCCAATACCGTCACCGGCGGCCCGCACGGCATGCATCCGATAGGCGATCAGTGGGAAGAACGGCACAGGGGCGCGGCGGAAAGTGCGACTGCAAGAGCCGGTTGCGCCTATTGCCACGGGGCCGATTTCCGCGGCTCCCCACTCAGCCGGGTCAAGGTCGCCAAGACTTTCGAGCATCACAGCTATGCCGCAGGAGATATGGTGGGCTGTTACGACTGCCACAACGGCCCGACCGGCGCGATCACGCCAGCGACAAAGTTCGCGGAGGGCGACGGAGTCAAGGCCGGCATCGGTGAGTTCTTCGACAAACTGGTGGCGAGCCTGATGAGTTTCTTTGACGAGATCGGAAACAGTATCTTCAATGCCTGAGTTCGGGATCCGCATTCCTCTCGGGGGATGCGGGCGGTGGTGCGTGCAATTCGCGCGCCGTAGCGACTCGGCACCGTACAGCGCATGCGCGGGGCCGGCCGCAGGCCGGCCCTTATCTTTGTGTGTTCATTTCGCGGCCAAAAATCGGGTAGCATGCCGGGACTCCTTGCGGGGAGCGGAGCGGGACGCCGCCAGGCGCGGGTCCGGCATCGACATCGATACCTGTTGGGTGAGAGGCCGCGAGCATGACGCTGTTTGCCGCAGTAGCTGGAAGTTCCCTCGTCAGAAACATCAGGCCGCTCTTTCCGCTGCTGGTGTACGCGGCCGTCGCCGGCCTGCTGGCGACGGTCTACTTTTCCTCCTTCCGCCAGATCGAAGCGCTCATACTGGAAGAGAAGCTCAACAATCTCGGCTCGGTCGCCGAGGAAAAAGCCGGGCAGGTCGCCGCCTGGCGCGACACCCAGTGCCGCATCGCGGAATCCATCTCGCACAGTTCACTGCTGGCCGCCGAGTTCCGGCAGTGGCTGCGCGAGGGCGCACCGTCGAACGGGCGCCGGCGGATGCTGCTGCAGCGGCTGGGCGAGTTGCAGCATGTGAACGGATACCGCAGGCTGGCCCTGCTGGACGAGCAAGGCCGGGTGCGGCTGTCGCTGCCGGCCAGCCCCGCCCTGGCGGTGGAGGATGTACGGCTGGCGCGGCAGGCGATGCGCAGCGGTGAGATCCTGTTCTCGGACCTGCACCGCTCCCGCGACCATGCCTTCAGCATCGATCTGATCGCACCGATCACCGGCGGCGAGCGCATCGCCGGCGCTGTGGTGTTGCAGATCGACCCTTCCCTGTTCCTGTTCCCGCTCATGCGGGCATGGCCCGTCCCGAGTGCCAGCGGCGAAACGCTGCTGGTGCGGCAAGAGGGCAGCGACGTGCTGTTCCTCAACGACGTGCGCCACCGGAAAGAAACCGCGCTGTCCATGCGAATGCCGTTGGCCACGCCGGGGTTGCCGGCCGCCCTGGCCGTGGCCGGCGAACTCAGGACCACGGACGGAGTCGATTACCGCGGCGTCAGTGTCGTGGCGGAGATGCGCCCGGTCGCCGGCAGTTCCTGGTTCGTGGTGAGCAAGGTCGACCGCGAGGAACTGTTCGGTCCCCTGGCACAACTGGAGAACTGGTCGACGGGGATCGCCATGGTCTATGTGGCGATCGGCGGCCTGCTGGTGTTCGTCTGGCTGCAGGGCTACCGGGCTCGTTACCGGCACCTCAATGAGCAGCACGCCGCGGCGGCGGAGCGGGCCATGCTGGTCAAGCATTTCGAATACCTGACCAAATATGCCAACGACATCATCGTGGTTGCCGACGATGCCGGCAGGATCGTCGAGGCCAACGAGCGCGCCGAGATGGCCTACGGCTATTCGCCCATGGAACTGCTGGGGAAGCACATCACGGAGCTGCGCGACACGAATGAGGATCCTGCGGTGTTCGCCGCCCAGGTGAAACAACTGCAGGCGACCGGGGAGCTGCGCTACGAGACGCGCAGCCGGCGCAAGGACGGCACGACCTTTCCGGTGGAGGTGAGCGCCCGCCTGATCAAGGTGGAAGGCATCAGCTACATGCAGGGCATCAGCCGCGACATCAGCGAGCGCAAGCGCGCCGAAGAGGCGCTGCGCAAGAGCGAGACGCTGCTGAAGGAATCGCAGCAGATGGCGCACATCGGCAGCTGGGAGCTGGACCTGGCAAGCAACATCCTGTTCTGGTCTGACGAGAACTACCGCATCTTCGAAATCGACCCGACCGGGTTCGGCGCCTCCTACGAGGCTTTCCTGAACACGGTGCACCCGGACGACCGCGCGCGGGTGAACGAGGCGTACACCCACTCGGTGCAAAACCGCACGCCCTATACCATCGTGCACCGCCTGCAGTTCCCGGACGGGCGCGTCAAGTACGTGCAGGAATGGTGCGAGACCCATTACGGCCCGGACGGCCGGCCGCTGCGCTCGGTCGGCACGACCCAGGACATCACGGCGCAGCAGCTGGCGCAGAACGCATTGCGCGAATCGGCACGGCGGATCGAGGATCTGTACAACCAGGCACCGTGCGGCTACCACTCGCTGGACAAGGACGGCGTGATCGTGCAGATCAACGATACCGAACTGCAGTGGCTGGGCTATGCGCGCGCCGAGATGATTGGCCGGATGAATTTCGCGGACCTGCTCACGCCCGCGAGCCTGGAGCTGTTCCGCAGCAATTATCCCGGCTTCAAGGCCAGAGGCTTCGTACACGACCTGGAATACGAACTGGTGCGCAAGGACGGCACGACGTTCTTTGTGCTGCTGAACGCGACGGCGGTCCGCGATGCCGACGGGAACTATCTGAACAGCCGCTCGACGCTGTTCGACATCAGTGCGCGCAAGCTGGTGGAGAAAAGACTGGAGGAAAGCGAGGAGCGTTTCCGCACCATGGCGGACCATGCGCCGATCATGATCTGGATGGCGGATGCGCAGGACAAGCCGGCCTACCGCGGCTGCGATTTCTTCAACCAGCGCTGGCACGACTTCACCGGGCTGACGCTGGAGCAGACGCAGGGGCGCAGGTGGCTGGACATCGTGCATCCGGACGACCGCAATCGCTGCCTGGCCGCCTACCAGCGCGTGTTCCGGCGCAACCGGCCGTTCCGCATCGAATACCGGGTGCGACGCCGCGACGGGATGTTCCGCTGGATACAGGATGCCGGCGTGCCGCGCTTTGCCGGCGCGGGCAAGTTGATCGGCTACATCGGCACGTGGCTCGATGTCACGGACCACAAGCTGTTCGAGGAATTGCGCGCCGAGATGGAGCATGTCGGCCGGATCAACATCGCAGGCGAAATGGCGTCCGGCCTGGCGCACGAACTGAGCCAGCCCCTGTCCGCCGCCGGCAATTACCTGAGCGCGGCCCTGCGCCAGATGACGGAACCCGAGTGGGACCGCGGGCGACTGCAGCACACGATCGGCCTGGCCCACGCGCAGACCGCCAGGGCGGGGGAGATCATCGGGCATCTCAAGGATATGGTGCGCAAGCAGCGGCAGGAGCGCACCATGCTGGACATCAACACGCTGGTGCAGGACACCGTCAATCTGCTGGAGTTCGAGCTGCAGCAAAGATCCGTTGCGCTCGAGATGGATCTTTCCCCGCTGCCGCTGACGCTGGCGAGCAAGATCGAGATCGAGCAGGTGCTCATCAATCTCGTCAAGAACGCCATCGATGCCATGGCGGATGCGCGCCAGCGCGAACTGCGCATTTCCACCCGCATCATCGAATCCGGCTTCATCCTGGTGTCGGTGCGCGACAGCGGCAAGGGCATCGCGGCCGGCGAACTGGACAAGGTGTTCGATCCGTTCCAGACTTCGAAAAAGGAAGGGCTTGGGCTGGGGCTGGCCATCTGCCGTTCGCTGGTCGAGAACTACGGCGGGCAAATATGGGCGGAGCAGAATGCCGACGCTGGCGTCGAGTTCAATTTCACACTTCCCGTCGGAGTGAGCAATGCATGAGAAGAGCGGGCAAGCCAGGGTGTTCGTGATCGACGACGATGCGGACATGCGCGATACCATCGCCTGTCTGCTCGAAGAGGAGAACATTCCGTGCCGGATGTTCGGCGCGGCCAACGATTTCCTGGAGTTCTGCAATGCCGGACTGCAGGGCTGCATCCTGCTGGACATCCGCATGCCGGGCATGAGCGGCATGGAGCTGCTGGAGAACCTCAAGGCGAGCGGCATCCGCTTGCCGGTCATCGTCATCACCGGCCACGGCGACGTGCCGCTGGCCGTGCGCGCGCTGAAACTGGGCGCGTTCGATTTCGTGCAGAAACCCTTCAATGCCGGTGAACTGCTGGAGCGCGTGCATGCCGCGCTGGATCAGGTCCTGGAAAGACGCCAGAAGAACCGCAAACTGGACACCCTGCGCAGTCATTTCGACAGCCTGACCGGGCGCGAGCGCGAGATCATGGAACTGGTGGTGGCCGGCGATCAGAGCAAAGTCATCGGCATGAAACTCGGCATCAGCTCCCGCACGGTGGACATCCACCGTTCCAACATCATGCGCAAGCTCAACGTGCGCACCGTCGCCGAACTGGTGCATAGCCGGCTGGCCCTGGGCGACGACTGATCGGGATCCCGTTGCGGCCCGGCATGGCGCCGCCACCTGCATCCCCGGCACGGTAAGGCATTACCCCCGCAGGTCTAAGCAATTGTCCATACAGGCATAGGTAGTCGCCCGTATTGAAACCCCTTCGGGTTTGCAACACGATGTACCCACTTTATGGTATCCGCCGCGTGCGGAACCATGGCGGGGCAGCTTCCTTCCATATCTGGGAGCGATGTCGGAGACTGCGGAAAGGGGGGGCACCATGTATCCGGAACCAATCGAGCAGTTGCAGCAAGCGGCCGAAACGGCAGTGCTGGGGGGCGCCGGCGGAGATTCCGCCCGGTATTTCGGGCGTCCCGCCGGGCGCGAAACGGGCGACGGTGCCTGGGGTGACGCCGGGCTCGGCGTGGTGTTCATGGCGAACCAACTGCTGTCGATCCAGGAAAGCGAGCGCAAGCGCATCGCCTCCGATCTGCACGACGGAGTCGGGCAGTCGCTGACCCTGATCAAGTTCTCGCTGTCGGAGATCGCGACGCAGCTTGCCAGCGGCGCGATCCACGAGGCATCCGAATCGTTGCAGCGGCTGAAGGTCAGGGTCCACGGCGTGCTGGACGAGGTGCGCCACGCAGCCATGGACCTGCGCCCGCCGATGCTGGACGATCTCGGCATCCTCGCCACCCTGTCCTGGTTCTTCCGCGAACTGGAGGCCGCCTGCCCGGGCATGAAAGTGGAGCGGGATTTCGGCATCCAGGAGAGCGCCATTCCCGAGCCGCTCAAGATCACCATCTTCCGCATCATCCAGGAGGCGAGCAGCAACAGCGTCAAGTACGCCAATGCCGACCGCATGCGCGTGAGCCTCAAACAAACGGACGGCGTGCTGCACTTTTCCATCGAGGACAACGGCAACGGGTTCGACCCGGCAGAGGTGGCCATCCGCGACGGCTCGGACCGAGGCCTGGGCCTGCTGAGCATGAAGGAGCGCGCCAACCTGTCCGGCGGCGTCTACACCATGCATTCCGTGGCGGGGAAAGGGACGCGCATCCAGGTTTCCTGGCCGTTCGGCCGGGCATCGGCGATGTATTGATCCGGCGGTCACGCTCAGCGCGGGGCCGGTTGCGGGAACGAACACATGCCCAGCGCGGCGCTGTAGCGCAAATGGCCGTTGCGACCGGATTCCTTGACGCGGTACATCGCGATATCCGCATGGTGGAGCAGGCTGTCCGCATCCTCGCCGTCGTCGGGGAAGACGGCGATGCCGATGCTGGCGCTGACCCGCAATTCATGGCCCTCGATCCGCAGCGGCTGCTCATAGCATTCGAGGAATTTCTCGGCGACGTTGTTCGCAGCATCCGCATGCGGGATGAATGGCAGGATCACCGTGAATTCGTCGCCCGCCAGCCGCGCGAGCGTGTCTTCGTCGCGCAGGCAGCCTTGCATGCGTTGCGTCACCTCTGCCAGCAACTGGTCCCCGATCCGGTGACCCAGCGTGTCGTTGACCTGCTTGAAGCGATCGATGTCGACGAACATCACGGCCAGCTGGTGCTTGTCGCGCCGCGCATGGGCGATCGACACATTGAGCCGGTCCAGGAACAGCCGGCGGTTGGGCAGGCCAGTGAGCCCGTCGTAGTAGGCCAGATAGTGCAGGCGTTCCAGTATGGATTCGTGGGTGTGCACGTCGGAGAAGATGCCCACGTAGTTGCTCACCTGTTGCCGGCTGTCGCGGACGGCGGTGATGCTCAACCACTCGGGGTAGATCTCGCCGTTCTTGTGGCGGTTCCAGATCTCGCCGCGCCATTGCCCGTGCCGGTTCAGGGCCTCCCACATCTCGCGGTAGAAACTCTCGTTGTGGCGGCTGGATTTGAGCAGGGCCGGCGTGCGGCCGATGGCCTCGTCGGCGCTGTAGCCGGTGGACTTCTCGAACGCCGGGTTGACCGAGCGGATGACGCGGCGTTCGTCGGTGATCATGATGCCCTCGGACGCGCTCTCGATGATGCGCGCGGTCAGGCCGGTCGCCGCGCTCAGCTGCTGGCGCATGTAGCCCAGTTCGAATCTCAGCGTATCGAGTTCGAACTGGTGCGTCGACGGCTGCAAGCGCGCCTCATTCGTGACCATGGCGTTCCCGCGGATTCATGGCATTCATCTCCTGCAGACAATATGCGCTGTTTGCACGGGTATGACTCTAGTGCAGCCGGCCGGCCATACCTATCAGCACGGCACTTGATTCTTGCGGCGGATAACCCTGTAGCCTCGGTGGGATCGCGTCGGCTCCGCGGGCGCGGCGCCGCGCCGGTACTAGACCCCGTCCATCGCGAAATACGGTGTTGTCCGTACCCGCAAATACAGTGCGCCGCCCAGAGAAAGTCTGCGCGCCTCCGGCTAAGGTGAGACCCGTACGAAATCCTCGATGGAGCATCGCAAAAATGGACAGGACATATCCGCGCAACGGCTTGATACACCGGCATCACGGGGCGGGCTTCACGCTGCTCGAACTGCTGGTGGTCATGGTGATCATTGGCCTGCTGGCAGGCTATGTAGGACCTAACTACTTCTCGCAGATCGGCAAGTCGGAAGTCAAGGTGGCACGCGCCCAGGCCGATGCGCTGGGCAAGGCGCTGGATCAGCTGCGCCTGGATACGGGGCACTATCCGCGCATGGAAAACGGTCTGGAGGCGCTGGTGACGCAACCGGCCAACGAGCCGCGCTGGGACGGCCCCTATCTCAAGAAAGCCGTGCCGCTCGACCCGTGGGGAAATCCCTATGTGTTCCGGTCGCCGGGCGAACACGGTGAATACGACCTGATCTCGTACGGCAAGGACGGCAAGCCGGGCGGCGAGGGCGAGGCGGCCGACATCACCAACTGGTAGCGGTCAGGACGTCTGTCATCAATCAAACTGGGCGGGATGGACATGCAATACGAAGTCAAAGTGCTGCGCGGCAACGAAGGGCTGATGGCGCTCATGCTGGAAGCGGCGGATGCCGTCGATGCGGAGACGCAAGCCAGGGCGCAGGGATATACGGTCATCGCGGCCAGGGCGAAACGGCGCTGGTCTGCGCGGCAGCCCTGGCACAGATCCGGTTTCCCGCTGGTGTTGTTCAGTCAGGAACTGGTGGCGCTGCTCGGTGCCGGGCTTTCCCTGGTCGAGGCGCTGGAGGCGCTGATGGAGAAGGAAGAGCAGGCCGACGTCAGGAAGACGCTTATGCAGGTCATTTCCGCGCTGTACGAGGGACACACCTTTTCGCATGCATTGGCGCAATCGCCCAAGGATTTTCCGGCGCTGTATGTGGCGACCGTGCGCGCCAGCGAGAGGACCGGCTCCCTTGCCGAAGTGTTGTCGCGCTACATCATCTATCAATCGCAGATGGACGGCATACGGCGCAAAGTCGTGACCTCCTCGATCTACCCGATCATTCTGGCTGTCGTCGGCGGGCTGGTGATGCTGTTCCTGATGCTGTTCGTCGTGCCGCGTTTCAGCCATATCTACGAGGACATTGGCGGCGATCTGCCGCACCTGTCGTGGCTGCTGATGCAATGGGGGCGGTTCCTGGATATGCACTGGGGCACGCTGCTGGTCGGTTCCGTCATCCTGGCTTCAGGGTTGCTCTTCGCCTTTTCCAGGCAGGAATTCAGACAGTGGGCAGAAAAACAGCT
>JBQGEN010000244.1:0-20824 GCA_052039615.1 Sideroxyarcus sp.
CGCCTCATCAACCTGCTGCATTTCCAGACGCTGATCGCCTCCAAGGCCGCGCGTTCAGTGCTGATGGGGCCCGGCAAGCTGCTGGTGGATTTCGGCTTGCGCCGCGCGCACGGCGCCGAGGCCGGATTGCTCGCCGCGCGCGCGACGTACCTTGCCGGATTTTCCGGCTCCTCCACGGTGCTGGCCGGAGCGCGCTTCGGCATTCCGATATTCGGCACCATGGCGCACTCCTTCGTGCAGGCGCACGATTCCGAAATCGAGTCGTTCCGCGACTTCGCCCATGCCCAGCCGGGCAACGTGGTGCTGCTGATCGACACCTACGACACCGAGGCCGCCGCGCACAAAGTGGTGGCGCTCGCACCCGAACTGGCCGCACAGGGCATCGCCATCAAGGGCGTGCGCCTCGACAGCGGCGACCTCGGCGAACTGGCGCGCCGCGTGCGGCGCATCCTCGACGACGGCGGACTGCAAGCCACCACCATCTTCGCCAGCGGCGACCTCGACGAATACCGCCTGCGCGAGTTGCTGGCGCAGGGCGCGCCCATAGACGGCTTCGGCATCGGCACCCGCCTCGACACTTCCGCCGACGCCGCCTATCTCGACTGCGCCTACAAGCTGGAGGAATACGCCGGGCAGGCGCGGCGCAAGCGCTCCCTCGGCAAGGCCACCTGGCCGGGACGCAAACAGGTGTGGCGCCGCCATGACGCGCAGGGACGCATGGCCGGGGACATCATCAGCCTGGAGAGCGACCAGCAGGCAGGCGAGCCGCTGCTGCTGCCCGCCATGCGCGGCGGGCGCCGCTTGATGTCCACACCGCTGGCCGAGCTCCGCCGCCGCGCGGCAGCGGGTCTGGCACAGTTGCCGGAAGCGCTGCGCCGACTGCAGGAACCTTGCGAATATCAGGTGGAGATCGCCGGCGCGCTGCGCGAACTCGCGCGGCAAGTCGATCTGCAGACAACGAGCGGACCAAACGCCAAACCGGAGCAATGATCAGTTCAGCCGCATCATCCAACAGGAGGAAAAGCCATGATCCGCAATCCCATCGACATCGCCAGCCACGTCAGCCCGGAGCTGTCCGACCTCATCCAGAGCGTCATCGACCAACTGGACACCGACGAACCGATAACGCTGTCCGCGATCCGCTCATTCATCGTAAATGACCTGCCAGCCGAAATCGATGAAACCGAGGAAATGCATCATTTCGACACCGACGAATCGCTCGTCGACGAACTCGATATGCTGATCGACCAGTTCGGGGAATCGGCGGCAGCAGTCGACTTTGTCTATGCCTTTGCCAGCGAAGCACTCTCGCGAGCCATCGAAGCCGTCATGGACGGTCAGGACCAGGAGAATCCGGTCACGCTCTCGGAGGTCAGGGATGCTATCGTCAGCGGCTTGACCAGCCGACTGATAGGCGATGGCGTACTGGAAGAGGATGAGGCCGACCCGCTGCTGCCGGAGATTGAAAGCCTGATCGAACACTACGGGCCTGACGCCACGGCAGAAGATTTTTTGCGCTACGAGTAGGAACGACATGGCTGGTTTCAACGAAGAAAAGGAATTGCGTATCCTGATGCTGGAGGACACCCCCTCCGACGCCGAGCTGGAACAGAGGACGCTCAGGGAAGCAGGACTGGTATTCACCGCGCTGCGGGTGGATACGCGCGAGGCGTTCGAGCAAGCGCTCGACGAATTCGGACCCCATATCGTCCTCGCCGACTTCCACCTGCCGGACTATGACGGCCGCACGGCGCTGGAATACACGCGCCGCACGCATCCGCAGATCCCGGTCATCATGACGACCGGGACGCTGGGAGACGAAGCTGCCGTGGAACTGCTCAAGCTGGGCGCGAAAGACTATGTGCTCAAAGACCGCCTGGCACGCCTGGCGCCCGCCGTCAGACGCGCCCTGTCCGAAGAGAAGGGGATCCGCAACCGCAAGCTGGCCGAAGGCAAGTACAAGGCGGTATTCAACGAGGCCATGGACGGCATCGTGCTGATCGACTGCGACACGTGGCAGGTCGTGGAATGCAATCCCGAGTTCGAGCAGCAGACCGGCAGGCCGCTGGCACAGCTCAAGGAAATGAAGATATGGGAGATATTGCCTCCGGAGCAACAAGAACTGGCCCGGCAAGAGCTGCTGGAGATCCAGAACACCGGAGCAGGGCGCGGCAGCGACTTCAAGATACAAAGCCCCGGCGGAGAGATTACGCCGATCGAATTTTCTGCCAGGTTTCTGGATATTCAGAACCAGAGTTTCATTCAGAGCATCACCCGCGACATCAGCGCGCGCCTGCGCGCCGAACAGGCGCTGCGAGACAGCGAGGCGCGCTACAAGCGTATCACCGAGGGACTCACGGATTATCAATATACGGTGCGCATCGAGAACGGGCATGCTGTGGAAACTACGCAAAGCCCCGCCTGCGTGACGGTAACCGGGTACGCGGCGGAAGAGTTCGCGGCCAATCCTGATCTGTGGATACAGATGGTCGTTCCCGAGGACCAGGAGCGAGTCATCGCGCGTGTGCGCAAGGTCCTGGCGGCGGAGGATGTTCTGCCCATGGAACATCGCATTATCCGGAAAGACGGTGAGCTTCGATGGGTCTATTGCACGATCATCCTGTTCAAGGACGCATCCGGAAAATTGCTGTCCTACGACGGCGTGATCAAGGACATAACGGAACGCAGACAAGCCGAGCAGGCCATCAAGGATGCAAAAGCATTTGCCGACAGCCTGATTCAAAGCCTGCCCGATATCTTCTATCTCATCGACCAACAGGGCGGCCTGTTGCAGTGGAACAAGAAAGGGCCTGAGTTGTTGGGAATTCCACCGGAAGAAATGCCGGGACAAAATGTCTTGAACTTTATTTGCGAGAAGGACAGGCCATTAATCATCCGAAAGATACAGGAGGCTCTGGTAAACGGATCGGCAGAGACCGAGGCATGCCTGAATTTGTCGAAAGGCCTTCGCTATTACATGCTGACCGCGACCAGGGTCGAGACCAAGCACGGACTGAATGTCATCGGTATTGGCGTTGACATCAGTGAACGCAAGCAGGCCGAAGAGTCGCTGCGCAGGGCCAACCGCTCGCTCAAGACGCTGTCGGCGGCCAATCTGGCGCTGGTGCGGGCGGCGACTGAAAACGAATTGCTGCGGAGCATCACCAACATCGTCGTGGAAATCGGTGGACATCTCCATGCGGCGGTCGGCTATGCCGAGAACGATCCGGAGAAAAGCATCACGCCCATCGCGTGGACTGGCATGAATGAAAACCATTTCTGGGTGCAGCACCCTGTCTGGTCCGACACCGAACGCGGACAAATTCCCATCGCCATGGCCATACGCAGCGGGACAACCCATATCTGTCCTGACATCGCCAGCGCCGCGGTATACAAGCCATGGAAAGATGCCGCGCTGGCGCGCGGCTATGTCTCGAACATCGTCCTGCCCCTGTCCGACGGCAAGCAGACCTTCGGCGGGCTGAGCATCTATTCATCGCAGGCCGACGCTTTCGACGAGGAGGAAACGCGGCTGCTGGAGGAACTGTCCAGCGACCTGGCCTACGGCATCATGACTTTGCGCACGCGCGCCGAGCACGAGCAGCATGCCACCACCCTGCGCCGGAGCCTGGAACAGTCGATCCAGACCATCGCCGCCACCGTGGAAGCGCGCGACCCGTATACCGCCGGCCACCAGGAGCGCGTCGGAGAACTGGCGACGGCCATCGCGCGGGAGATGGAGCTGCCGGAAAACCAGGTCAATGCCGTCCACCTTGCCGCCATCATCCACGACCTGGGCAAGATCCACATTCCGGCGGAGATCCTGTCCAAGCCGGGCCGGCTCAACGACATCGAATACATGCTCATCAAGACCCATCCGCAGTCCGGCTACGACATCCTGAAGGACGTGACCTTTCCCTGGCCGATCGCGGACATCATCCTGCAGCACCACGAAAGGCTGGACGGTTCCGGCTACCCGCATGGGCTCACGGGAGAGCAGATCCTGCTCGAATCGAAGATTCTGATGGTGGCCGACGTGGTGGAAGCGATGTCTTCGCACCGGCCGTATCGCCCAGGCCTGGGCATACTGGCCGCCTTGAGCGAGATCGAACGCGGCCGCGGCAGCGTGTACGACCCGGCGGTGGTCGATGCCTGCCTGAGACTGGTGAACGAAAAGAGTTTCCGTTTCAGCAGCAAGTCCGGCATTTCCTGAGCGCACGACATCGGGACCATTCGGGCATCGCCGCGCTCCCTATCGCAGCAGATCGACGCCGGGCCCGCCGCCGGCGAGTTGGCGCTGCGTGTGTTCGTAGCCGATGGCGATGATCTCCTCGGCACGCCCGAACTCCATGAAACGGATGTGTCCCAGCGGCGGCTGAATAATCACGTCCGGCCGGTCCAGCGACAGGCGGGTCTGTGTGAGACGGGTCTCCATGATGTTGATCGAGGCCAGCAGCACCTCGAAGATGCTGGGCAGCGGCTCGGCAGAGACCCATTTCCTGAACTGCGCCGAGGCCGGATTGTTGGCTGCGAGCAGTCTCTGCTTGAGGTCGTTCATCGACAGACGATAGTCGCCCACCCAGCGCGAGAACATGCCAGCCGCGTCGTCCCCCGCGCCGTCCTCCGCGTCGTTCACTTTTGCTGCGGACAGCAGCGGCTTCATGTTCTTGCCGTTGATGATCCCGTGGTTGAGATCGACCGCGATCACGATGTCGGCCCCCATGGCGCGGGCCACGCTCACCGGCACTGGGTTGGTGAGGCCGCCGTCCACCAGGATGTGCCCGTTGCTGCGCACCGGCGTGAAGATGCCGGGCACCGAGATACTGGCGCGCACCGCCTCGATCACGTCGCCGCTGCGGATGACCACCTCCTCGCCGTTGACGATGTCCGTCGCCACGGCGGCGAAAGGCAGCGGCAGCATCTCGATGGTGTCGGCATGAATATGCGCGCGCACCAGCTGGCTGACCTTGGTTCCGTCGAGCAGGCCGGACTTGGGCAGCACGACGTCGAAGAACGAGGCCGACTTCTTCCAGTCGAAGTCCCGGAAAGAGGCTTCCAGTTCGTTCAGCTTGCCGGCGGCATGGATCGCCCCGATGAGCGCGCCCATGCTGGTGCCCGCGATGAAGTCGAGCTTGATGCCGGCATCCGCGATGGCCCGGATCACGCCGAGGTGCGCGAGCCCGCGCGCCGAGCCGCTGCCCAGCGCCAGACCGATCCTGCGGCGGCCGCCGGTATTGTTGTGTGTTGCGTCCATCAAGATATTCTCCGTTCCTGTCACGGCTGCGCTTCGTACACCAGCCGCTCGCCGCAGCGTACCAGCTTCGTGCCGAATTCGGCGCACAGCATCTCCATGCGCGCGCAGATCGCTTCCTGTTCCTTGCCGCGCGCCAACGCCACGTAGCCCACATCCAGCGAGACCGGCAGCAGCTCGACGCGGTGCAGCCTGCCCTGCTCGAACATCACCTTGAACAGGCAGGAGCGGTCGTTGCGCAGCAGCGGATGCACGGCATAGTCGTCGATGAGGTTGCCGGTATCGTAGAGGATGGGCCTGCCGCGGTGGATCTCTATGCCCTGGCAGATGTGCGCGCTATGTCCGTAATAGACGTCGGCGCCGAGCTCGATCACGCGCCGGGCGAAGCTGCGGAATTCCGGCGACGGACGCTCGACGAAGTTCGCGCCCCAGTGGTTGGAGAACACCACTAGGTCGGCGCCCTGCTCCCGCGCCTGCGTGATGCCGTCGGCGATGCGCGCCAGCGTCTCCGCCTGCAGCGAGACCGCCAGATAGTTCGTGCCCGGATGCCCGGCGCCGGCGGCGAAGGCCGGCTCGTTGTCGGTGCAGGCGAGCAGCGCCACGCGCGTGCCGTTCGCTTCGAGCATGGCCGGAGCGGCCGCCTTCGCCGCGTTGACACCGGCGCCGGCATGGCGGATGCCGTTCGCGTCCAGCACGTGCAGCGTGTCGCGCAGGCCGCGTTCCTCGAAGTCCAGGATGTGATTGTTGGCCAGCACGCAGGCATCGATGCGTGCCGCCTGCAGCACGCGCACGGCCTTGGGGTCGGCACGGAAATGGAACAGCTTCTCGCTGCGGGCCCACTGCCGGCGATGCCGGGTCAGGGCGCACTCCAGATTGACGATGCGCAGATCGGCTTGTGCCAGATGCGGCAGCAGGTCGTTCCACATGTCCGCCGGCGTGATGTTCCCGAGCAGCTCGTTCACGTAACGGCCGAGCATCACGTCACCGGTGAGAGCCAGCGTCAGCATGGTCGCCCCGATCTTGTGCCTACACGGCGGCGGTTATTCTTCGCCGAGGTGCGTGGGCGTGTCTTCCGCCGGCCGTCCCGTCTCCGGGTCTATCCAGTCCGACATGCCGATCTCGGATTCTGCTTCTGCCAGCGTCTCGCCCTCGGCGTAGCCGTTGCCGTTGCCGTCATGGTTCTGCATGTCCTGCACCGCCTGGAGCAGCGTGGCGAACGGCCCATACAGGTCTTCGGTTCCCTTGTCCTGCCAGTAAAAACCGTCCGGCCGCTCGACCACGCGCGTCCGATCATAGTCGGGTGAGGTCTGCGGGATATCGGTGGTGGGTGTCATGGCTTTCCTCCCTTCATTCGGCGCGAATCAGCAGCACCGGAACCGTGGCCACGCGCACCAAGCCCTCGGCCACGCTGCCCAGCAGCAAACGGCTCAGGCCGGATCGCCCGTGGGTGCCGATCACGATCAGGTCGGCCTGCCACTGCCGTGCCTCTGCTTCGATCACGCTGGCGATGCGCTGCCCGTCGGTTTCGAGCAGCGCGACCTCCGCCCGTTTCCCCGACTGCCGCACCTTTTCCGCGGCCTGCGCCAGCGTGCGTTCGCCCGTGTTCCGCACTGCCTGCTGCAGGGCGCCATAATCGATGAACGCGTAGCCTTCGGTATCCAGCGCGTACACCTCCTCGATCACATAGACCAGGCGCAACACCGCTGCGCCATCCCCCAGGCTGATCGCCTCCTGCAAGGCGCGTCTGGAAGTTTCACTGCCGTCGATCGGAACCAGGATGCGTTGGTACATGGCGACCTCCTTTCGGTACACGGGCTGCTGTCATTCTATGCCTATTCTGCGGCCGGCGTGGGCCGTCGCCGCGCGCACACGGGACGGTTGCCGCGGGGCGAGTTAAGGCGTTTAATCCGTCCTGAACACAACTGCGATACGCACATCACCCTGCATCCGCCAACCATGCCGACATCGAATCTGACACCCGCCGAACTTCGCCTCACCTTCGATCCCGCCACGCTCGGATTCGCCGACACTTCCGAGATGCTGGACTATCAGCTGCCGTGGATCGGCCAGGCGCGCGCGGAGACCGCCGCCCGCTTCGGCCTGGCGATGGACCAGCCGGATTACAACCTGTTCGTGCTGGGCGAGGTCGGCAGCGGTCGTTCTTCCCTGCTGCGGCAGGCGATGCAGGCCGCCGCCAGCGGCAAGGCGGTGCCGCCCGACTTGTGCTACCTGCACAACTTCGACGCGCCGGAACATCCGCGCGCGCTGCGCCTGCCCGCCGGACAGGGACGCCTGCTGCGCCAGCTCATGGCGCAGATGATGAAGTCGCTGCAAGTCGGCATCCCGCAACGCCTGGACGGGCAGGACTTCAAGGGCGAGAGCGAGCGCATCGAAGCGACCTACAAGGCGGAGGAAGCCAAGGCCTATGCCGAGCTCGACACCTTCGCCGAGGCGCGCCAGTTCACCCTGCACCGCGAAGGCGGGCACATGGTGTTCACCTATCGCGGCGACGACGGCCACGCCATCACCGAGACCGACATGCTGGCCCTGCCCAAGGAGCTGCGCGCCGGGATCGAGCAGGCCGAGCAGGAACTGCGCGCCGAGATCGGCCGCTATTTCGAGAAGACCCATACGCTGGAGCGCATCAAGGACGAGGGGCTGGCGGCGCTGCGCCGCCTGGTCGTGAAGCCGCTGCTGGACCATGAATTGCAGGAGATACGCACCGGCCTGAAGAAGCAGATCAAGGATTCGGTCAAGCTCGGCGCCTATCTGGACCAGGTCGTGCACGACGTGCTCGACAATCTGGAACTGTTCCAGCCGCTGACCAGCGACGACGACATCCGCCAGGAGGAGCTCGGCCGCGTGCTGTCGCGCTACCGCGTCAACCTGGTAGTGGACAACGACGGCCTGACCGGGGCGCCGGTGATCGTCGAGGACAACCCGCTGTTCCGCTCGCTGTTCGGCAGCATCGAATACCAGTCCGAGAACGACGTGCTGGTGACCGACTTCTCGCGCATCCGCGCCGGCAGCCTGCACAAGGCGCACGGCGGCTTCCTCATGCTGCACCTGCGCGACCTGCTGGTGGACGGCCTGGTGTGGGAGAAGCTGCGGCGCCTGCTGCGCAGCGGCCGGCTGCAGATCGAGGAACCGGGCACGGCGTTCACGCCGATCGCGGCGGTCTCGCTCGAACCCGAGGCGGTCGATGTCGAGATCAAGATCGTGCTGATCGGCTCGCGCGAACAGTATTACGAATTGCAGGAAGAGGACCCGGAATTCGCGCGTCACTTCCGCGTCAAGGTCGACTTCGCGGAAAGCTTCTCCTCCAGCGCCGATACCCGCCGCGCCATGGCCATCTTCGTCGCGCACACCTGCCGCCAGCTGGGGCTGGCGCATTTCACGGCCAGCGCCGTCGCGCGCCTGCTGGAGGACGGGCACCGCGAAGTGGACGACCAGTCGCGTCAGAGCGCGAACTTCGCGCGCACCGAGGCGCTGGTGATGGAGAGCGCCGCCCTCTGCCGCATGCGCGGCGCGCGCCTGGTGGAAGCGGCCGACGTCGAAGCGGCACTCGCATCGCGCATGCAGCGCCACGACTACCCCGAACAGCGCCTGCAGGAAGCCTTCGCCGAGGGCGAGCTGCTGATCGCCGTGCACGGCGAACGGACCGGCCAGATCAACGGCCTGACCCAGATGGACATGGGCGATTTCCGTTTCGGCTTCCCGGTGCGCGTCTCGGCGCGCACCTATGCCGGCGAGCACGGCCTGGTCAACATCGAGCGCGAAGTGGAGATGTCCGGCCCCATCCACGACAAGGGCGTGTTCATCCTGCACAACTACCTGTCCGCGCTGTTCGCGCACAACGCGCCGCTCGCGTTCAACGCCGCCATCGTGTTCGAACAGGAATACCACGGCGTGGAAGGCGACTCGGCCTCCTGCGCCGAACTGTATTCCCTGCTCTCCTCGCTGTCCGGCCTGCCGCTCAAGCAGGGCATCGCCGTGACCGGCGCGGTCAACCAGCACGGCGAGGTGCTGCCGGTGGGCGGCATCAATGAAAAGATCGAGGGCTACTTCCGCGTCTGCACCCAGGCCGGGCTGGACGGCAGCCACGGCGTGCTGATCCCGCAGCGCAACCGCCGCCACCTGATGCTGGAGCGCCGCGTGGTCGAGGCGGTCGCGCAGGGCCTGTTCCATGTCTACACGGCGGAGCATGCGAGCGAAGGCATCGCGCTGCTCACCGGTTTGCCAGCGGGCGTGGCAGACGAAACGGGCAACTACCCGCACGGCAGCGTGCTGGGACATGCGCAGAAGACCCTGCTGGCCTACCGCCGTGCCTGCCAGCTGTCGGCGCACCCGGCACCCAAAGCCGGACTCAGGCATCTGCACCCGTGACGGGACGGAACCCGCCGCAATGAAGCGCCGCACATCCATCAGGCGCGTGTTGGCCGAAAGGAGAGCAGCATGATGATATTTCGTGATCGTGAAGATGCAGCGCGGCGGCTGTCAGGGGCGCTGGCGCAATATCGCGGCCGCCACCCGCTGGTCCTGGCGATCCCGCGCGGTGCGGTACCCATGGCCAGGATCATCGCCGACGAACTGGGCGGCGAGGTGGACGTGGTGCTGGTGCGCAAGCTGCGCGCGCCGGGCAACCCGGAATTCGCCATCGGCTCCGTGGACGAGAGCGGCTGGACCTATCTCGGCGACTACGCAGCGCACGTGGCCGGCAGCTCGCAATACATCGAGGACGAAAAGCAGGCGCAACTGGCGGTGATGCGCGAACGCCGCGCCAGCTACACCCCGGTGCGCCCGCCGCTGGACCCCACGGGACGCATCGTCATCGTGATTGACGACGGCCTCGCCACCGGCTCCACCATGATCGCCGCCCTGCACGCCCTGCGCGCCAAGAATCCGCAGAAGCTCATCTGCGCCGTGCCGGTCGCACCGCCCGACACGCTGGAAAAAGTCAGGCCCTACGCCGACGAGACGATATGCCTGAGCGCGCCGGAATCGTTCTTTGCGGTAGGCCAGTTCTACCAGGACTTCCAGCAGGTGAGCGACGATGATGTGATCAGGTTGCTGGGGGCTGATAGGTGACGCTCAGAGGTACTACGAATCCGCAGATTGCTGAGGAAAAAACTCTATCCCCTTTTTTAGGCGCGTAATGATTACGAAGACATGCCCAAAGTGTCAGAGGACTTTCCCGCTCGGCGATGCCCACCTAGACGAGCACTGGAATAAGTGGTCGTTTGAGCCTGCCTATGCACACTGCCCACACTGCAATGAACGTCTAGACGGCGTGAACTTTGACTCCGTCGACCTTGCGAGACATCTGACACTGCAGAACCTCTTCTTGGTTGTTGCCTGGTTCGGGCTGGCTGGCATAGGGCTCGCGACTCACAGCCTAAGCTATGTAGGCCCCGCAATGATCGCTGCGTTCGGCTTCTGGCTCGCCCACACGTCTAAGCTTCGTGATCACCGTATCGTGGGTTGGTTTTTGATGTTGGTATCAGGAAGTATCCTGTATGCGCTTAACTACGCCGCCGCCTGACATCGCAAACGCAAATGCACGACATGCAGAAAGGGGGCGGATTATTTTTCCCGCCCCATCCGTCTGCCGTTTAAACATACCTCTTCCCCACCGCAGTGATCGAGTCGAGCGCCACAAAGAAGGCATCTATCATTTCCGGATCGAAGTGCTTTCCCCGTTCTTTCATCAGTTCGTCCAGCACCTGCTCCTGGGCCCACGGCTCCTTGTAAACGCGCTGGGATGACAGGGCGTCGTAGACGTCCGCAATCGCCACCAGCCTGCCGAATGGCGGTATCTCTTCGCCCTTGCGACCGATGGCCTTGCCGTTGCCGGTTTCATAACCCGGCAGGCACTGGCCAGTCATGACGTTTATGTATCCCGGATAGCCTTTCCCGTCCCAGCGTTCGTGGTGGCAGAGCGCCACTTGGGCCGAGGCCTGGTCCAGATCGGAGTGGGATTCGGCGAAGAGTCTTGCACCTAGATAGGTGTGGCTCTTCATGACCTCGTATTCGTCGTAATCGAGGTGTGCCGGTTTCTTGAGGATCATGTCCGAGATGGCCACCTTGCCGACGTCGTGGAGCATGGCGGCGATGCGCAGGATGTCCTTGTTCTTCGCGATCTCGGCGGCGGACACGCCGCGGCGGCTGGCCCATACCTCGTAGATCTCGACCGCATAGCCCGCGACCCGGTTGACGTGGGCGCCGGTCTCTTTCGGATCCCTGAGTTCCGCCATGCTGATCATCCTGAGGATGATGTCGCGGGTGAGCTTGGCCCTTTCGATGGCGATGGCCGCGTTGTTGGCGAAGTGCAGGATGTATTGCTCGTCGTCCTTCGAGAACGGGACGATGCTGCCGTCTTCGCTCATCGAATTGATCAACTGCAACACGCCGATGACCTCGCCGCGCAGGTTGTTCATCGGGAAGGTCAGCATCGACTTGGTGCGGTATTGCGAGATGTCGTCGTAGCTCTTGTTGAATGCGTAAGTGACGTTGTCCTTGAGCTCGTAGACGTCCGGTATGTTCAGCATCTCATCGGTACCCGCCACGTAACCGCATATCGATTCGTTGTCGACCGGCGTCGTGAAGGTGGAAAAGATGAGCTTTTGTCCCGGCTGCAGCCGCTTCTGCAGGGTGTTGTTCAGCGTGTGGCTGAACTTCAGGTAGTTGCCCTCCATGAGATAGATGGAGCCGGCGTCGGCATTGGTGAACTGGCAGGCAACAGTGAGGATGTGCTCAAGCAGGATGTCGATGTCGTTGACCGTGGCGATTTCCTGGCTAAGGCTGATGATCCGGTTGATCTTCTGTCTTTCGTCGAGCATGGGTCCCCCCATCCGGCAAAAAGCGACCTGACTTGCTGCCCCTCAGAGGTACTGCGCAAACCAGTCTGCGGCGGCGCCGGCCGCCTGTTCCAGCGTGCCTTCTTCCTCGAACAGGTGGGTCGCGCCGGGGATCAGGATGAGTTGCTTGCTGCAGTGCAGCCGCGCGTGGGCCTGCTGGTTCAGCTCGATCACGCCGTGGTCGGCCGCACCGACGATGAGCAGGGTCGGCGCGGTCACGCGGCCCAGCGCATCCGCACCCGCAAGGTCGGGCCGCCCGCCGCGCGACACTACCGCCGCGACCCTGTCGCCCATTTCCGCCGCCGCCTGCAACGCCGCCGCAGCACCGGTGCTGGCGCCGAAATAGCCGAGATTGAGCGTTTGCGTCTGCGGGCTGCCCTGCAGCCAGGCCGTGGCGGCCAGCAGACGGCGCGTGAGCAGCGGGATGTCGAAGCGCGTCTCGTAATCCTGGTCTTCCTCGCGCGTCAGCAGGTCGAACAGCAGGGTGCCGATGCCGTACTGTTGCAGGATTTTGGCGACGTAGGTGTTGCGCGGGCTGAAGCGGCTGCTGCCGCTGCCATGGGCGAACAGCACCACGCCGCTGGCGGACGGCGGCAGAACCAGTTCGCCGTCGAGCTCGACCGAATCCGCCGGGATGCGTATCGTGCCCATGATGCGGGATCGGCCGGACTACTGGCCGGCCTCCTCTGCGCCTGTGTTCGCGCGCTTCGGCGCGTGCGTTTTGACGTCGCCGCGCAGCTTGCGCACGTAGTCCTCCAACTGGCGCTTGGCCGCGTCGAAGGCGTCGCGCAAGGCCACATACACATCTTCGGCATGGTCGCGGGTGACCGCGATCTCGCCGCCCGCCACGCCGAGGTCGATGCGCACGTTGAACTGCTTGCCCTGATGGTGGTGCTTGTGCGGCACTTCCACCACCACCCGGCACGACATGATGTGGTCGAAGAACTCGTCGAGCTTCTTCGCCTTGTCGCGGATGTGCGTTTCCAGTGCCGCCGAGTGCTCGACATCGCGTATGGTGATCTGTAACGGGATCTGCATGAGTGTCTCCTGAAGTTGATCTAACGACGGTTCATCGTCTCTTTTTTCTGCTCGTGCTTCACCAGCTTGGCCAGCGCCGCCGTCTCTTCCGCCAGCAGGTCCAGCAGGTCGTCCAGCGTCAGGATGCCGACAAGCCCACCGTCGTCGTCCACCACCGGCAAGCGCCGCACTCCCTTGGCGTGCATGTATTCGATGGCATCGAACAGGCCTGCATCTTTCTTGATCGTGACCAGAGCGGTCGTCACGATATCGCTCACTCTGAGTGCCGCCGGATCGAGTTGCGGGGCCACGACCTCCAGCACTATATCGCGGTCGGTCACGATGCCGACCGGCACCCGCCTGCCGCCGTGATCTTCGACCACCACCACGTCGCCGACGTGATGCTGGCGCATGAGCCGGGCGGCTTCCAGCACGGTTTCGCCGGGCTGCACGATGACGACTTCGCGGTTGCAGACTTCGCTGATGGGCATGTCAGCCTCCTTCTGGCGAGAGGATGTCGCTCAGTGCTGCCAGGTCACGCGCAGCAGGTTTTGTTCCGGGTTGTAGTGGAACTCCAGCTCGCCGCAGTAGGCATGATGCAGGGCATCGCCGATGCCGCGCGCCAGATGGATGTCGGTGGTGGTGACCAGCGTGCCATCCTTGGTCTTCTCGATGGCCATGATGCGCTGCAACGGGTGCGAGGCCTTTTCCTTCGCCTCATGGTGGCGTATCTGTTGCAGAACCTCTTCCTCATGCGCCGCAAAGAAATCTCCGCTCAATGAAACATACCCGGCCGGAAAGCGATCGCGTATGCGGTGACACGCCGGGCAATAGGTCTCGTGCGCACCCTTGGGTTTCTCCAGCCATTGCCAGTGGCCGGCGTGGTACACCGCACCGCAGTCCGGGCAGACTGTAGGCTCGGGGAGCTTGCCCTTGGATTTGTAGGCGTCGTGTTCCGCTTCCTGCAACAGCTGCTCGCGGCGGACAAGTTTGAATCCGGGTGGATGTGTTTGATGAGCCATGATCGCCTCCTTGTGTCCGCAGCCCGCCAAGTGTGGCGGCAGCTGCGGGATTACTGGTTATGACACCGAGACATTGATCGCCTTGGGCTTGGCCTTGGCGGATTTGGTCAGCGTGACGTTGAGCACGCCGTCCTTGAACTCGGCCTTTACCGCGGATTCATCGGCGTCGTCCGGCACGCGGAAGCTGCGCATGAAGCTGCCATAGGAGCGCTCGATGCGGTGGAATTTCTTGTCCTTCTCTTCCTTTTCCATCTTGCGTTCGCCCTGGATGGTGAGCATGCCGTTCTCGATGGTGACCTTGACGTCCTCCTTGTTCACGCCGGGGATTTCGGCCTTGATCAGATAGGCCGTGTCCGTCTCGCTGATGTCGGCGCTGGGCGTCCAGTCCGCCATGGTCAACATCTCGCTGTTCGGTTCCAGGCGTGCCAGCGGCCGTCCGAACACGCGGTTCAGGCGGTTGGACATGTCTTCCAGTTCCCGGAAGGGATCCCATTTGATCAGATTCATGATTGCTCTCCTTTCATAGCAACAAAGCTGCGCGCAGCGAAGAACGATCGCGTGCCTTGTCGGCACACGCCGTCTTGATCGGCTCGGTTATTGAAAGTTTGCCGGGATGAACATCCCGGATCTCGGTGAAGTTGCGTACATGTTCCAGTTTCATGACGTTGCCCTTTGTACAAAGTGCGAACCACGAACAGTGAATATGTCTGCCCGTCACATTGTCGCTTCGGGCGAAATCATTATGCGCCAAAGAAAAAGGAATGCCAACGCGCGCGGCGGCGTCTTGCCGAAGCGCGCAATGCGCCCCCCCTATGCCGCCGCCAGCAGGCGCGCCAGCCGGTGCCAGCCTTGCGTGTTGGCGGGGCTGTCTGGCGTCTCCGCGGTGGTGAAGCGCGCGGTGCGGGCGAGTTCGTCCGCCGCCAGCGGCTGTTGCGCGACCTGCAGCTTGCGCAGCACCGCGACATCGGCCTCCGAGGCATCGCCGCGGCGGTGCCGGATGCGCCGGCGCAGCGCGGCATCCTCCGCATGCAGCGAGGCGATGGCGAACGGCACCGCCAGGCTGCGGGCGATCCCGGCGAAGGTCTCGCGCTCCTCGCGCCGGAGGAAGGCGGCGTCCACGATCACGGTGTAGCCCGCCGCCAGCAGCTCGCGCGCCAGTTCGTGCAGGCGCGCATAGGTGTGCCGGGTCCCCTCCGCGCCGTAGATGTCGCCGCGCGCGCGGCTGCTTTCCAGCGCACCCAGGCCAAACAGGCGCTTGCGCTCGACGTCGGAGCGGATGCGTATCGCGCCCAGTTGCTGCAGCGCCAGCTGCGAGAACGTGGTCTTGCCCGAGCCGGGCAGGCCGTGCGTGATGATCAGCGCCGGGCGACGCCGTTCCAGACAGCGACGGGCCAGCGCCAGATAACTGCGGCAGGCAGACAATTCATCCGGCGCGGCGCGTTTTCCGGTTTGCCCGGCGCGGATGGCGCAGACCTTGGCGCGCACCGTGGCGCGGTAGGCCAGGTAGAAACGCAGCACGCTCAGGCCGGCATAATCGCCGCCGGCCTCCAGCCAGGCGTTCAGCAAACGCCAGGCGAATTCGGGATGATCGCGCTGCAGCAGATCCATCATCGTGAAGGATATCTCATCCATCACGTCTATCCAGCGCAGGGTAGGATTGAACTCGATGCAGTCGAACGGCACGGGTTCGCCCCGCTCCAGCACGATGTTGCCGAGATGCAGATCGCCATGGCATTCGCGCACGAAACCCAGGGCGCGGCGCGTTTCGAAATTCGTTTCGCAGGCGGCGTATTCGGTTTCGGTGGCAGCCTGCAGCTCCACGATGGCAGCGATGTCCGCGGCGTCGCCCAACTGCTGGCGCAACTGCGCGAAATTCTGCAGCGCCGCCGCGCGGATGGAGGCGGCAGTGCCGAACGCCGAGCCTGCATCGGCCACCGGCAGGCCGGCGTGGAAACCGGACAGGGTCGCGGCCAGACGGTCAATGTGGCGCGCGTTCACCTTGCCGCGTGCGAGCAGGCTGTCCATCAGGCGGCCGGCGCCGAAGCGGCGCATCCGCACCGCGTATTCGATGGCCGGTTGCGCCCCCAGCAGCGGATCGTCCGGGCTGCCGCCAACAGGAATGCTGTCGAGATAGAGGGCGGGCGCGGTGCGCCGGTTGAGCCTGACCTCCTCGGCACAGCAGAAGCGCCGCGCGTGCAGATCGGAGTAATCGAGAAACCCCAGATCGAGCGCCTTCTTGATCTTGTAGGCATAGTCCCCGGCCAGCAGCACCCACGAGATATGCGTCTCGATCACGCGCACGCTCTTCACCGCATGCGGATAGCGGTGCGGATCGCGCAGTGCGGCGACGAGCTGTTGCTGGTTCGCGTACTTGCTTTGCGGCTCGCTCATGGGCTTCGTTTCACCGTGAACACGACGTCAGGCAGGATCGCTGGCCGAAAACATGTCGGCTGCGATCGACGCGCTCATCTTACCAAAGGGTCTTCCGCGCTGGGACACTGCAACTTGAACTGACAAAAAACGCAATCTGCATTATCGTAACCGCAGTTGCCTTCAATCCGACCGAACGCGAGGGACGCATGGTAGATGAGACGCTGAAACGCCTGCTGGATGCGGAAGCGAAAGCCGAACAGGTCGTCAAGCGCGCCGATGAGGAACGCCAGACGATCATCGAGCAGGCCAAACACGATGCCCGCCTGGGGGAACAGCTGCATGCCGAGCGCATGGCCGAGCTGCACGCCTCGTTCCTTGCCCAGGCCGAGCAGCGGGCGCAGCAGACCATCAACGCCCTGCAGCAGCAGCATACGGAGCAGGAGCAGGCGCTGCGCGCCTCGGCGCAACGCCATGAACAGCAGGCGCTGGACGAGGCCGTCGCCCTGCTCACCGGCACGGGCAAGGCATGAGTGCGGCGCAATACGCCTACCTGAACACCCGCATCAGCCTGTATGCCGGCCAACTGCTCGGCCACGACCGGCTCGACGCGCTGATCGACCACCCGTACGACGAGGGCGCGCGCGACCCCGCGCTGCCGGACGCGGCAGCGCAATACGCCGGCGATCTCGACCAGAGCAACGTGACGATCTTGCTGCGCGAGTTGTCCGTGCTGTTCCGCCCGCTGTCGGGTTCAGCGCGCGAACTGCTCGGCTATTGGGCGCACCGCTTCGAACTCGGCAACCTCAAGACCATCATCCGCGGCAAGATGGCCAACCAGCCGCAGGCGGCCATCGAAGAGCAGCTGCAGGACATGGGCAGGTTCACCAGCCTGCCCATCGCCGAACTGCTGCAGAGCGACACCCCGACGGAATTGCTGCGCCGCCTGGAGCAGACGCCCTACGCCGAGATCGCGCACCAGGCGCGCCACCTGCTGGAACAGGGCGAGGCGCTGTTCGCCCTCGATGCCGCACTGGACCGGCGCTATTTCGCCGGGCTGGCGCGGCGCGGCACCGCCATCGACGACACCTCCGGCCAGCTGCTGCGCGCCATCGTCGGCAGCATCATCGACCGCGTGAACCTGGTCTGGCTGCTGCGCTACCGCTACGCCTACAACCTGCCGCCGGCGCAGGCCTATTACCTGCTCATACCCGCCAGCCACCGCCTGCAGCCGCAGCAGTTGCAGCAACTGGCGCAGTGCGCGACCTTCGACGAGGCCATCGCCAGCCTGCCCGCCCCGTTCGACCGCATCCTGGCCGGCGCGCGCAACACCACCGAAGTGACGCTGAAAATGGAACAGGAAGGCTGGCGCATCGCCACCCACGCACTGCGCCACAGCAATTTCAACGTCGCGCGCGCCCTCGCCTACATGATGCTGCGCGAGCGCGACCTGCGCCGCCTGCGCGCCATCGTGCGCGGGCGCAACATGCGCATGGGAGCACCCATGATCCGCGCCGCGCTGGGTCTGTCCACGCCGGGAGTGAACTGAATGTTTAAACCCCTGCCCATGCTGCGCATCGAACTCAGCCTGCTCAAGGATGACGCCGCGCAGGCGTCCCTGTTGCTCGCCAACTATGGCAACTTCGATCCCGAGTTCAGCGAAGCCACGCCCGAGCAGTTCCCCGAGCTGCCGGGCGAAGCCTACCGTCAGGCCTATGCGGAGACCCGCGCCCACCTTGACAAGATACTGGCCCACTACGAGATCGCCGCGCCGCGGACCGTGGATGAACCGATGCAGCAGGTCGACCGGCAGCAGCTGGCGCAGACCGGCGCGTGGCTGAAGAATGTGTGGGACAACTGCTCCGAAGAACAGGAGCGCCTGCGCGAGCTGCGCGAAGAACACCGCCGCGCCGCGCAGTTGCTCAGGGCACTCGACCAGTTCATGGACATCAGCATCGACCTCAGCCTGCTGCAGAAGAAGAGCGCGCTGCTGGATGTGCGCGTCGGCACGCTGTCGCGCGCGAACGTGCAGCGCTTCGAGGAGGCCGTGGGGCTGGCCGGCTACGTCGCCATCCGCTTCTTCAGCAGCGAGGAACAAGTGCACCTGATCATTGCCGGCGCCAGCGCCCAGGCGCACGAGATCGAGCGCGTGCTGCAGGCGGCGGGATGGCGCAGCATGGAGGTTCCCGCCGAATTCCACGGTCGTCCGGTCGAGGTCCGCAGCGAACTGGGCGAACGCATGGCACAGCTCGCCGCACAGCTGGCACAGCTGGATGCGCACCGCCGTGCGGAACCGGCACACGGGAAACTGCGCGAGCGCCTGCTCGATGCGGCGCACGTCATGGCCCGCGCCGCACCCTACGCCGAACTGGCCGGGCTGATGCGCGGACGCGGCAGCTTGGCCACGGTGAGCGGCTGGGCGCCGCGCGAGCAGTTGCCGCAGTTGAGAAAGATGCTGGAGCAGAACTTCGGCAGTCGCTACGCGCTGCAGGCGCGCGATCCACGTCTCGACGAGCGCCTGCAAGTGCCCTCGGCCATCCGTCACCACCGCTGGCTGCAACCGTTCGCCAACCTGGTGCTGAACTACGGCGTGCCGCGCTACGGCGAGATCGACCCCACCGTGCTGTTCGCGGCGAGCTTCGTGCTGATGTTCGGCATGATGTTCGGCGACGTGGGCCACGGCATCGTCATCGCCCTCGCCGGCTTCGCACTGCGCCGCCGCATCAAGCACTATGCGGCGCTGGCCGTCGCCATCGGCGCCAGCTCGACCGTGTTCGGCCTGCTCTATGGCAGCGTGTTCGGCTACGAGCACCTGTTCCCCGCGCTGTGGATGTCGCCGCTGACAGACCCAATGCGCATGCTGGGCGTGGCGCTGGGCTGGGGCGTCTGCTTCATCCTGCTCGCCACCCTGCTCACCATACGCAACCGCATCGCCGATGGCCGCTGGCGCGAAGCGCTGCTCGACAGCCACGGTGCAGCCGGCCTGCTGCTGTATCTCGGACTGCTGACCGGCGCGTGGCGCTACGCGAGCGCCGGCGCACTGGATGCCGTCACCGTGCTGATGGTGTGCGCTGCGCTCGCCGCGATGTTCACCCACGCCTGGCAACACAACCGTAGCTCGGCCTTCGCAGAAAGAGCGCTGATCGTGCTGATGGAAGGTTTCGAAGCGGTCATGGCCTACATCTCCAACACGCTATCGTTCCTGCGCCTCGCCGCGTTCAGCCTCAACCATGTGGCACTCTCCATCGCCATCTTCACCGTGGCGGACATGCTGCAATCGACCGGATACTGGGTCACGGTGGTGCTGGGCAACGTCTTCATCCTGGTGCTGGAAGGCGCCATCGTGGCGATCCAGACGCTGCGCCTGGAATACTATGAAGGCTTCTCGCGCTTCTTCGGCGGCGACGGGCGCGAGTTCCGTCCGCTGACACTGGGGAGCAGGAGAGAGTTGGCAATCAAGATTTGATAGAGAATTGGGGAATGTCATCATGACTGAACCGACCGAATGGATCACAGCAGCAGCATCCGTCGTCTCTGCCTTCGCAACGTGCGTTGCAGCAGTAGGAGTTTGGTACGCTCGTCGGCAGTTGCAGACAAGCCGAGAGGTTTCCCAGCTTCAGTTCGAGGATTCACTCGCCAAAGAGTATCGTGATCTTGCAAACCACATACCACCAAAAGCACTGTTGGGATCAGAACTTTCTGATGACGAGTATACGAAGGCCTTCGATGATATCTTTCATTACATCGACCTATCCAATGAGCAGGTGTACCTTCGGGTGCGTAGTCGCATTGGCAAAGACGTATGGGAGAACTGGCGTGACGGTATTAAAACGAACTTATCCCTTCCGGCTTTTCGTAGGGCTTGGAATGAGATTAAGGAGAAATCCGGAAGCTTTCAGGAACTTCGACGTCTGGAAAAGGAAGAGTTCAAACTCGACCCATGTGAATGGAATGAGCCTAAACACCGATGTTGAGAAGTAAGCTCAACAACCTCGCGCCCCCTCAGATCAATAGTCAAGGTACAACAAGAAAGGATCAACCATGAACTGGCTCATCGCAATCATCGCCCTCAACCTCCTGCTCACCTTGGGCCTGGGCGCGTATCTGGAATTCCGCCCAATGAGGGACTGCGCGCGCGCAGAGCGCTGGTGGAAAGGCACGCTGGGCACGAACCTGCTGGTGTTCGCCTCGGCCAGCGTCGGCGCGCTGCTGCTGGGCATCGACAATGCCATGGCACAGGAGGCGGCTGCACCGCATGGCGAAATCTCCGTCGGACTGGGTCTGGCGCTGCTCGGCGCGGGACTGCC
>JBQGEN010000245.1:0-2278 GCA_052039615.1 Sideroxyarcus sp.
CTTAAGTGCTTTGGCGTAGGCAGCCGCCATATTTTCGTCGCTCCTGGAAAGGGCGGAGTCGCCGCAGACCATCTTCTCCATCTTCGTCGCAGCGCGCGCGCAATCGAAGCTGGCGGCAAACGACAATGACGGATAGAGAGCAACCAAAAACAAAACGATGAATTTCGGCACGACTACTCCTTGATTTTTTATGATTAATGGGACCGTGGTGTATCCCGGATTGCTGCCAACTTAAAAAAGGGGAAAGATCTATTTTTCAACCCACATAAATAAATCTGTCCCCATTTTGTGTGCTGAATTGAACTGCCTGGGAAAGGCGGGTTAGCTCAGCCTGCCCCCTTCAGCAATCAGAACCCGCGTGGCAGGCATATCATTTCGAACAAAAAGCTTCCCGCGTCAATTTCACCAGCTTTACAGGAAGTCCCGTTGTCTGATCTTTGACGCCGAACATGCATCCAGCCCGATCACGCATATTCACGGCAATCTTCTGCCCCCCGAAAAACGTATAGTCTCTGCCAGGTTCGAATTGAACCTCGATCATGACTTCGCAACTCCCCTTTGCGCGTTCCTCCGCATAGCGTATCCACATCGGCCTTCCCGTCTCAACTTGTACATAGCCTTCAGGGGAGCTTGAGGATTGCTCGATCCTGAAAAGCGTCCTCATGTTTTTCCTGCGGCCTGTATTCCACTTCTCACAACTGTCCTCATCCATGACCGTAATGAGAATGCTCGTAACATGATCAAACGGGGTGCGAATGCCGCTGTTGACCCGTGCCAATGGCACATCCTTCGGTGCAACATATGCCTGTCGTGGAGAAGTACAGCCAACGAGGGAGGCCACCAATGCAAAGAGTAAAATCGATTCGCTATTCATTTTTCAAATCGTCATTGAATTAACGAGGCAGCATGGGCAACGTGCTTATGCTCCCATCTGAAGAACGGAATCCGTGGTCTGTCCCCGATTACCTCCCCGATTACCACGATCGATTACCAAGCAGTATGAGAAAGAGGAAGGGGATTAAAATTTTCATTCTGGTTTTTTAACAAATTATTGCGATGCTGACCCTGTTAGCTGCCCTTTAATTCTGTCATCTGGCCGGGATGTAGTACGAACAACCCGATCCGGTGCAGACACTGGTATTGAAATCGAACACCGTGGAATGCCCCGGGTTGCCGGCCGGGCTTGCCGTGCCTTTGGGCACAAAAAACACGGCGGAATTGCCGCCATATAACCCTGCGGGGAAGGTGAAGGCTTTCAGCACGACATAGCTGTTCGACGGCACATTGTATTTCCTGGGGGAAGCTGCTGCCGCAGGCGCCGCCCCGACGACCGGCTCCGCCTTCGCAGCCCGTTTATCAGCCTCCTGCGCAGCCTTCTCCTGCATCACTTTCACCCATGCCAGAACGTCATCCAGCGCTGCCGGGCGCAACAGTCCCTTGGCAACGGCATCCTTGATCCCGGCCGGGCCAGCCAGCGGAGCGTCCTTGTCGTGATACGACTCCACCGTGTTGGTGCTGGAAGTCAGGAAGCGCATGCCGGACTTTACCGGCGCTCCCATCACGGCAGTCCCGTTAGAGATCGGATAGACGTTCTCGACCGGTCGGCCGAAAAGCTTGCGCGACAGCACATCGAAAGCCGACGGATTCTCGGCCGTGATGTAAGCCGACCCGCACGCGCCCTTGTTGTCGTATGTGCTGATGAGATACGGCACACTGTCCGGTATGCCCGCCAGCGCCTGGCGGTGATAGCCGCTGGCATAGACTGCCGCGATGCGCGTCTTGTCCGACCAGCCGATATTCCAGATCGTCGGCTCATACGCCCCCAGCATCAGCACAACCGGAGCATCGGTGTAATTCACCACGACATCCACCTTCGTCGCCTGATGGCCGCTCTGGTCGATCTGATAATCGACCGGCTTGCCGGTATAGGCCCCCGTGGCGAACACGACGAACTTGTCCGGCAGGCTAGCGGAGGGAAAGCCGCAGCCCAGCGATTGCGGAGTGATATTGGAACTGAGCGTGCCGGGATCGAATTTGAACGTGGTCAGCTTATCTGCCCCCAACGCAGCCGGGACGACAAACAGTGTGAGCATGCAGGCGAAGAGGTTCTTGAACATACCGTCCTTTCCGTTAATTAGCGATCGGGGCATCATGATCCGCCCCCTTGTTAGCCCTACAACCAATCGACCCTGCACTCGGCACGATGTTGTGCCGCCCATTCGCACAGCGAAAGGGGGCAGCTTCGGTTTTGTTTCCAACTTCTGCTTCATTCGAAAAC
>JBQGEN010000246.1:0-2911 GCA_052039615.1 Sideroxyarcus sp.
GGCTGCCAGCGTCAAGCAGAAGGTGTGGGGCGGCGAGACCGTGCGCGTGACGCCGCAGATACACCCATCCGAGCAACCCTACCAGGCCGAGGACATTCCGCTCGACATCGTGTACGAGGACGATGCCATCATCGTCATCGACAAGCATGTCGGGCTGGTGGTGCATCCCGGCAGCGGCAACTGGGAAGGCACCTTGCTCAACGCCTTGCTGCACCACGCGCCGCAACTGGCCGAGGTGCCGCGCGCGGGCATCGTGCACCGCCTGGACAAGGACACCAGCGGCCTGATGGTGGTGGCCAAGACGCTGGTGGCGCAGACCGCACTGGTGCGGCAGATGCAGGCGCGCAGCGTGAAGCGCGAATACCTGGCGCTGGTGTGGGGCGAACTGGACCGCGATTACACCATCAACGTTCCCATCGGCCGCCATCCCACGCAAAGGGTGAAGATGGCCGTGACCGAGAGCGGCAAGGAAGCGGTCACGCATGTCAGCGTCGAAGAGCGTTTCCCCTATTGCACCCTGGTGCGTTGCCGCCTGGAGACCGGCCGCACCCACCAGATCCGCGTGCACATGACCCACATCGGCCACCCGCTGATCGGCGACGCGGTCTACCAGCGCGGCACGCAGAAATGCTCTCCGTCGCTGCGCGAACTGTTGAACGGATTCCCGCGCCAGGCGCTGCACGCCACGCGGCTGGCGCTGGACCATCCCGTCACCGGCGAGCGCATGCAATTCGATTCCCCCTTGCCGGACGATATGGAAGAGCTGCTGGAACGGATAGACGAGGCGAGCGATGTCGTTGAGTGAGACCCTCATCCACCCGGACTGGCCCGCGCCCGCCAACGTGAAGGCATTGCAGACCACGCGCCTGGGCGGCATCAGCGCAGCACCCTATGACGCGCTCAACCTCGGCCTGCATGTGGGCGACGACCCGGTGCGCGTCAACCGCAACCGCCAGCTGCTTTCGCCGCTGTTACCGAGCGAGCCGGTGTGGATGGAACAGGTGCACGGTATCGAAGTGGCGAACGCCGATGCGGCCGCCTGCCGCGTGGTGGCCGATGCCAGCATCGCGTGTCACAAGGGCTCGGTGTGCGTGGTGATGACGGCGGATTGCCTACCGGTGCTGCTGTGCGACGAGGGCGGAACGGTGGTCGGTGCGGTGCACGCAGGATGGAAGGGCCTTGCGGCGGGCGTGATCGAAGCGACCATTAAAGAGATGGGCGTAGCCCCGCACAAGTTGCTGGCCTGGCTCGGACCGGCCATTGGGCCGGAAGCGTTCGAAGTGGGCGAGGATGTGCGCGCGGCGTTCATGGAACACGATGCCAAAGCGGCCGAGGCCTTCAAATCGCGTGGCATGCAGGGCAAATACCACGCCGACATCTATTTCCTCGCACGCCAGCGCCTGGCCGCCCTCGGCATCACGCGCGTCTACGGCGGCACCTTCTGCACCTATCACCAGCAGGATCGTTTCTTCTCCTATCGCCGCGACGGCGTGACCGGCCGCATGGGCACGTTCATCTGGCTGGCCTGACCAGCTTGCCCAAGAATCTGTTTGCATAGGCGGTTCCTGTGTGAGGCAGGCCATGCTGTTGCCAATATCTGCCTGGCGTTCTGCGTGGTCGTGGATCGCTATTCAACCGGTCTGTCTTGCGCGATCAGGCAGTCCATCAAGCTCGATATGTTGACCGGCTTGTACAGCACGGGCCAGCCGAAGTGCTCGGATTTGCGCACGAACTCGGGCGAAGTATCGCCGGTGATCAATACGCTGCGTATCGGAGTCGGTCGTTGCCGGAGTAGCTCCAGAAACTGCATGCCGTTCAATGTCCCGGCGAGCATGTAATCGGCGATGTAGCAATCGGCATCCAGGATGTCGGGAGAATCCAGGGCGGATTCAGCATCCGGGAAGATGATAGTTCTGCCGCCCATGTTTGAGATCACTTGTGACAAGGCCTCTGCCACCAGCAGTTCATTTTCGACGACGACGAATTTCTTCCCCCTGACAAAGACTGTTCGGACGATCTCCTGTGCATGCCCGGTATCCGTTGCCGCAATCTCGGTCCCGCTCGGTTGATCATCGAGCGGCAAGCGGAAGCCAAATACCGATCCGTGCCCGACGCGTGAGCGGCAGGTGATCTCGCCGTTCAGCAGCGAGATGGATCGCTTGACGATGGGTAGCCCCAGGCCGAGTCCGTTGGCACGGTCGCGTTGTGAATTCCCAACCTGATAGAACTCGTCAAAGATATGCTGCAGGTATTCTTCGGGAATGCCGATGCCCGTATCCCAAATCTCGATCAGCATGTCCTTTTCTCGTCGTCTGGCGCTGACCAGAATTGCGCCCGACGGTGTGACCTTGAGCGCATTGGTCACCAGATTCTGTACGACCGACTTGACCAGCCCCAGGTCGCTGCGGACGAGTTCCCTTTCCTGGCGGCTGTAATGCAGCCTGAAGTCGAGTTGCTTGCTTTGCGCGATGGGGGCGAAGCTTTGTTCGATCCAGTTGAACAACCCGCCGATGCTGAAGGTGGTGTATTCCGGTTTGATGGCACCGGCATCCAGTTTGGAGATATTGAGCAGGGATTCCAGCAATTCATTGAACATCGTCATGGATTGCTCGACGCGCCGCAGGAGATGATCCTGCTCCGCGGTCGGCTGGGTGTATCTGAGCGCATCGATGAACAGGTTCGCCGCAGCCAGCGGCTGCCTCAGATCATGTCCGGCGGCTGCCAGGAAGCGGGTCTTGCTTTGACTGGCCTGTTCGGCGACCGTTCTTGCCTTTTCCAGTTCGCGCGTCCTTTGTTCTACGCGCTCCTCCAGATGTTCGTTCATCTCCTTGATGGCGGCCTCAAGCCGTTTGGGCTCGCTGATGTCGATGTGGGTGCCGATCATGCGCAACGGATGGCCGGACGCATCGCG
>JBQGEN010000247.1:0-7815 GCA_052039615.1 Sideroxyarcus sp.
TTCAGGATGGGCGGACGGCTGGTGTTATCGCTCATGTTCGGCCTCAATGTAACTGGATGGATCTGAAAACGATTCTCGCCGACAGCAAAGGCGGCCCCGGCAAAACGGGCGAACCGGACCTGCCGGGCGGCGTTGGAAAACCATATATCTCTTTCGGCCCGCCACGGAGTCCACTGTAAAGAGGCGGCGTCCGGAACGGGAGCAAAAAGCGACGAAATGCAATAAACGCGGAGCGAAACGCTATTCGCGGCGCTCCTGCAGCAGGCGCTCGACGCGTTCCAGCCGCGCCGAAATGTCGTGCAGCAGGCGGTCCGATTCGCGCTCTTCCTCCTCGATCTTTTCCACGTCGCTGCCGATGAAGAAGGCGGCGAGGTTGGCGGTGAGCAGCGAAAGCAGCACCACCCCGAACAACACTACCAGCGAGGCGAACAGACGGCCCGCGCCGGTGTGCGGCACCACGTCGCCGTAGCCGACGGTGGCCATGGTGACCCAGGCCCACCACATGCCATCCCACACGTCGCCGATCGAGGGGTCGACGCGCGACATGATGATGCCCGACAGTACCATGGTGCAGAAAGCGACGATGAGGGTGGCGCCGAGCTTGTGCTGCGACAGCAGCTTGCGCGCGGATCTCGACATGCGCAGAAGCAGCGCGACCACCAGTACCAGCCGCACGCTACGCAGCAAGCCGATCAACGGTGCAAACTGCCAGAAATACGGGAAGCCGGCAGTGATGATCAGCAGGTTCAGCCAGTTGCCGAAGAGATAACGGCGCTTGTCGCGCACCTGCGCTGTGAGGACCACGGTCTCCAGCAGGAAAGCCAGCCACACCAGCCAGTCGGCGACGCGCGCAATCGCATGCGCCAACGCGCCCGTCTCCTCCAGATACCACTGCAGCACGATCCACAAGGCCACGGCGACCATCGGCCACTCCAGCCGGCGCGCCCAGTGCCGCGCGCTGGCGGTCTCGTGCTCCGCGACGCCGGCGATCCCCAGAAGATGAGCGACACTCATCCGCGCATCCCTACTTGGAAAGCTTCTCCATGCCGCCCATGTAAGGACGCAGCACTTCGGGGATGGTCACGCTGCCGTCGGCTTGCTGATAATTCTCGAGGACGGCCACCAGCGTACGCCCCACCGCCAAGCCGGAACCGTTGAGGGTGTGCACCAGCTCCGGCTTGCCTGCCGCATTGCGGAAGCGGGCCTGCATGCGGCGCGCCTGGAAGGCTTCGAAGTTGGAGCAGGAGGAAATCTCGCGGTAGGTGTTCTGCGCGGGCAGCCACACCTCGATGTCGTAGGTGGTCGCGGCGGAGAAGCCCATGTCGCCGGTGCACAGCTTGACCACGCGGTACGGCAGGCCGAGTTTCTTCAGGATGGTCTCGGCGTGGCCGAGCAACTCTTCCAGCATCGCGTAGGATTTTTCCGGATGCACGATCTGCACCAACTCCACCTTGTCGAACTGGTGCTGGCGGATCATGCCGCGCGTGTCGCGCCCGTAGGAACCGGCCTCGCTACGGAAGCACGGCGTGTGCGCCACGAACTTCAGCGGCAGCTTTTCCAGCGGCACGATCTCGTCGCGCACCATGTTGGTCACGGGGACTTCGGCGGTGGGGATGAGATAGAAGTTCTTCTCGCCCTCGTCGCCCATCACGCGCGGCACGCGGAACAGGTCTTCCTCGAACTTGGGCAGCTGGCCGGTGCCGCGCATCGATTCGGCGTTCACCAGGTACGGCACATAGGTCTCGGTGTAGCCGTGCTTCTCGGTGTGCGTATCCAGCATGAACTGTGCGAGCGCGCGGTGCAGCCGCGCCAGCGGGCCTTTCAGCAGCGAGAAGCGCGCGCCGGCGATCTTGGTGGCCGTCTCGAAATCCAGACCGCCCAGCCCTTCGCCGATGCTGACGTGGTCCTGCACCGCAAAAGCGAACTTCGGCACCTCGCCCACTTTGCGCACTTCGACGTTGTCCGCTTCCGACTTGCCGACCGGCACGCTCGCGTGCGGCGTATTGGGGATAACAGCGAGGAAGGCGTCCATCTCCTGCAGCAATTGCGGCAGCTTGGCTTCGAGCTGTTTCAGCTCGTCGCCCAGCGCGCCGACCTCGGCCATGATCGCCGACACGTCCTCGCCTTTGGCCTTGGCCTGTCCGATCAGCTTGGAAGAAGCGTTGCGCTTGGCCTGCAGTTCCTGCGTGCGCGTCTGGATGGTCTTGCGCTCGGCTTCCAGCTGCTCGAACTTGGCGGTATCCAGTTGATAACCGCGTGTCGCCAGGCGGGCGGCCACTCCGGCCAGATCGTTGCGTAATGCTTGTATGTCCAACATGCTGCCTATCCTTTTTTGTTTTTTGCCGCCGCATCGAGCTGCCTCAGATGCGCCAGCTTCTCGGAGATCTTCGCTTCCAACCCGCGCCCGGTGGGTTCGTAGAAACTCACTGCGGGCATGCCGTCCGGGAAGTAGTTCTCACCCGCCGCATAACCGTCCGCCTCGTCATGCGCGTAACGGTAGTCCTTGCCGTAATCCAGCTGCTTCATCAACTTTGTCGGCGCGTTGCGCAAGTGCAGCGGCACTTCGCGCGAGCCGTCCTGACCGACGAAGGCGCGGGCGGCATTATACGCGACGTATCCGGCGTTCGACTTGGCGGCGATGGCGAGGTACAACACGGCCTGGGCCAGCGCCAGTTCGCCCTCGGGCGAGCCCAGGCGCTCATAAGTGGCGGCGGCATCGTTGCACAGCTGGATGGCGCGAGGGTCGGCCAGGCCGATGTCTTCCCACGCCATGCGCACGATACGCCGCGCCAGGTATCTGGGATCGGCGCCGCCGTCCAGCATGCGTACCAGCCAGTACAGCGCGGCGTCGGGATTGGAACCGCGCACCGATTTGTGCAGCGCGGAGATCTGATCGTAAAAGGCCTCGCCACCCTTGTCGAAGCGGCGCATCTTTTGCGCCAGCGTGGCATCGAGGAATTTGGCGTCGATCTGCCTGACCTTGGCCGCCTCGGCCGCGGTCTGCAATTGTTCCAGCACGTTGAGCAGGCGGCGTGCATCGCCGTCGGCGTAGCCGATCACGCGTTCGCGCGCCGCCGCATCGAATGCGATGCCCTGCAAGGCCGTTTGCTGCGCGCGCTCGAACAGTTGCCCCATCTCGGCTTCGGACAGGGATTGCAGCACATACACCTGCGCGCGCGACAGCAGCGCGTTGTTCAGTTCGAACGAAGGGTTCTCGGTAGTGGCGCCGATGAAGGTCACCAGCCCCTGCTCGACAAAAGGCAGGAAAGCATCCTGCTGCGACTTGTTGAAACGGTGGACTTCGTCCACGAACAGGATGGTGTGGCGACCGCTCTGCTGCAGGGTCTGCTCGGCCTGCGCGATGGCCTCGCGGATGTCCTTCACCCCGGACAGCACGGCCGACAGCGGCACAAACTCGGCATCGAACGCCGACGCCATGAGCCGCGCCAGCGTGGTCTTGCCCACGCCCGGCGGCCCCCACAGGATCATGGAATGCAGCTTGCCGGACTGAAAGGCGAGGCGCAGCGGCTTGCCTTCGCCCAGCAGATGCGATTGCCCGATGACTTCGTCGATGTGTTTGGGTCGCAGGCGCTCGGCGAGCGGCGCGGCAGGCTGATTGGGGGCGAACAGGTCGCTCATTACTCGCCCAATACGTCCGCGCCTTTCGGCGGTACGAAGCGGAAACGTTCCTGCGACAGCGAGGGGTTGCGCTTCAACTCGGTGAAACGCAGCACGGTATGGTGGCCAAAGGCATCGTGCAGCTCCATCACCACCAGTTCTGACCTGGCATTGAAGGCCATGAGTATCTTGTTGAAGGAAGATTCATTGGATTTTGGCAGGGCCTGCAGCCACTCCAGACCGTCGCGCGATTCGATGTTCTTCAGGGCGAAGTCGCGTTCGATCTCGTTGCTGCCGGAAAGCAGAGCCGCCGGGCTGCTGCCCAGGGCCGCATCGAGCTTCTTCACCGTGACCTGCTCCAGATCGATGTCATACATCCAGAATTTCCGGCCGTCGCCGACGATGAGCTGCTCGTAGGGCTTGCGGTACTCCCAGCGGAACTTGCCCGGGCGCTGGAACTGCATGGTGCCGGATGAGCTCTGGATGCGCTTGCCGTTCTTGTCCTGCACTTCCTGGGTGAAGTTCGCCTGCGCGGAACTTGTAGCGGCGATGAAGGACTTGAGCCTGTCGGTGGCCGCGGCATGCGCGGCAAGCGGCACGATGAACAGCATGATGGTGGAAAGAATGTATCTCATTACGTATCTCTTTATTCAAGGATCGAGGAGCAGAGAGTGATGAGTGAGTAAGAGCGGGGCAGGAGGTTTCCCTCCTCGATACTCACTCCTGCCTTGCCGGTGCGAGCACCTCACGGTTGCCATTGCCCTGCATCGGCGACACGAGCCCGGCTTTTTCCATCGCCTCGATCAGGCGCGCCGCGCGGTTGTAGCCGATGCGCAGGTGGCGCTGTACCAGCGAGATCGAGGGGCGGCGCGTCTTGAGCACGATCTCCACCGCCTGGTCGTACAGACCGTCCGCTTCGGCATCCCCGCCGCCGCCGTCGTATTCGCCCTCGGCCGGCTCGTCCAGCGAGGTCAGCACGCCCTCGACATAGTTCGGTTCGCCCTGCGCCTTCAGATGTTCGGTCACGCGGTGCACTTCCTGGTCGGAGACGAACGCGCCATGCACGCGCTGCGGGTAGCCGCTGCCCGGCGGCAGGTAGAGCATGTCGCCCTGCCCCAGCAGCGCTTCGGCGCCCATCTGGTCGAGGATGGTGCGCGAGTCGATCTTGGAGGACACCTGGAACGCCACGCGCGTCGGCACGTTGGCCTTGATCAGGCCGGTGATGACGTCCACCGAGGGACGCTGCGTCGCCAGCACCAGAGGGATGCCGGAGGCGCGCGCTTTCTGCGCCAGGCGCGCGATGAGTTCTTCCACCTTCTTGCCCACCACCATCATCAGGTCGGCCAGTTCGTCGATGAACACCACGATGAACGGCAGCTCTTCCAGCGCCTCCGGATTTTCGGGCGTGATGCTGAACGGATTGGTCAGCGGCTTGCCCGCCTTGATCGCGTCGCGCACCTGCTGGTTGTAGCCGGCGATGTTGCGCACGCCCAGCGCCGCCATCAGCTTGTAGCGCCGGTCCATCTCCTGCACGCCCCAGTTGAGCGCTGCGGCGGCCTGGCGCATGTCGGTGACCACCGGCGCCAGCAGGTGCGGGATGCCCTCGTACACCGATAACTCCAGCATCTTGGGATCGACCAGCAGCAGGCGCACCTGTTGCGGCGTGGACTTGTACAGCAGGGAGAGGATCATGGCGTTGATCGCCACCGATTTGCCGGAGCCGGTGGTGCCCGCCACCAGCACGTGCGGCATCTTGCCGAGGTCGGCGACGACCGGCTTGCCCGAGATGTCCTTGCCCATGGCGATGGTCAGCGACGAGTTCATGTCGGCATACACCTGCGAGCCGAGGATCTCGGCCAGATGCACCATCTGCCGTTTCGGGTTGGGCAGTTCCAGCGCCATGTAGCTCTTGCCGGGGATGGTCTCGACCACGCGGATGCTCACCACCGACAGCGCGCGCGCCAGGTCGCGCACCAAGTTGGTGATCTGGCTGCCCTTCACGCCGACGGCCGGATCGATCTCGTAGCGCGTGATGACCGGGCCGGGGTAGGCACCGACCACCTTGACCTCCACGCCGAAATCCTTGAGCTTGCGCTCGATCAGGCGCGAGGTGAATTCCAGCGTCTCGGTGGATACCGTGACCACCTGTTGCGACGCCTGGTCCAGCAGATGCAGCGGCGGCAGATCCGAATCGGGCATGTCGGCGAACAGCGCAGCCTGCTTTTCTTTTTCGACACGCGTGGAGCGCGGCACCTCGACCACCGGCATCCCGATATGGATGGGCTGGTGTTCCTCCACGCGCTTCTTCTCTTCTTCCACCACGACACTGCGCTGCTGCATCGCCTGCGCGCCGATGCGCTTGTCCTGGCGCGTCTGCCAAGCGTCGCGCGCGCGCAGCCAGGCGTCTTCCAGCAGGCCGCCCAGCCACTCCACGAAACGCAGCCAGGACAGGCCGGTGTACAGGCTGAAGCTCACCGCCATCAACGCCAGCAGGAACAGGGTGGCGCCGGTGTAACCCAGCACATGCGCCAGGGCGCCGCCCAGCACCGCGCCCAGCATGCCGCCCGGCGCCAGCGGCAGCGAGACTTGCCAGGTATAGAGCCGCAACGCCTCCAGCGCGCTGCTGGAGAACAGCAGCACCGCAAAACCGGACAGCGCCACCCACAGCGCGCGCTGGTCGAACAGGCTGTCGGAGCGGATGCGGCGGTAGCCAGCCCACACGCGCTGCAGCATCAGCGTGACCCACCACCAGGCGGAGAACCCGAACAGGTAGAGCAGCACGTCGGCCAGCCAGGCACCGAGCACGCCGCCGGGATTGCCGATGATCGCCCCGCTCGCACTGTGCGACCAGGCGGGGTCGGCTCGGTCATAACTGAACAGGATGAGGATGAGATAGCAGGCCAGCGCCACCAGCAGCAGCCAGCGCGATTCGCGCAGCAGGAGCAGCAATCTTTCCGGCAACGGCGGACGGGGGCTTGCGGGCAGCGCCATCAATGGCCCTCGGGATCGGTCGGCGCCGGCGGCAGGAAGCCCAGACGGCGCGCAGCGCTGACCGCCTCCAGCCGCGAATTGACGTGCAGCGCCTGATATACCGCCGCAGTATGGATCTTGACCGTGCCCTCGGCCAGGTTCATCTTTTTCGAGATTTCCTTGTTCGCCAGACCCGAGGCAAGATGGCCCAGCACTTCGAGCTGGCGCGCGGTCAGGCCGAACTTGGCCGCGCGCTGCGAGCGCTTGCTCACCTGCGTCTCGCCCTGGTCCACGTGGCTCACCGCCTGCTGCAGCAGCTGCGGCGGCAGATACACGCCGCCCTCCAGCACCATGCGCAGCGCCGACAGCATGATCTTGCTCGACGACATCTTGGAGATGAAGCCCATCGCGCCCGACTCCATCACGCTTTCGATGTCGTCGCGGTGATCGGAGCCGGAGACGACCACCAGCGGGATATCGGGATGGCGCAGATGGAAGAACTGGATGGAGGGAACGCCTTCGCTGCCGGGCATGTTCAGGTCGAGCAGGGCCAAATCGACATCGGGATTGTCATGCACCAACTGCAGGGCATCCTGGAAGTTCCCGGAATCCAGTATCTCGACCTCGTCGGCCAGTTGCTGCAGCACATAGCGCATCCCGTCGCGGAACAGCGCGTGGTCGTCCGCCATCAACACCTTGATCTTCATCTTGCCCCCCTCCATCCCTTGACTCGCATAATCATACCACTCCGAACATGGACTACCGGCTCTCGCCGTGCAGCGCGAAATACATCATCGCCCGCAAGCGTACCGGCGCGATGGGCTTGTGCAGCAGGATCGCGCCGCTGTCGTGGATCTCGTTCAACGTCTCGCGCGCGGTATCGCCGGTCAGCACCAGCACCGGCAGCCCGCTGCCCCAAAGTTCGCGCGCGCGCCGGATGACATGGATGGCGGTCATGCCGTGCGGCAGGCGGTAATCGCACACCAGCAGGTCGGGACGCGCTGCGGCAATGTCCAGCTTGCGCATCACATCCTCGGCATATTCGCCGGCGACCACCCTGCACCCCCATTGCTCCATGAGATCCGCCGCCAGTTCGCGAATGTCCTGATCGTCCTCCACCAGCGCCACCACGCTGCCGCCCAGATCGTACTGGGAAGGGGTGATGACGAAGGGCTGCACCAGTTGCGCGGCATCGCCCGCCGGGACGGAGAAGCTGAAGGTCGAGCC
>JBQGEN010000248.1:0-1503 GCA_052039615.1 Sideroxyarcus sp.
CGGCAGGCTGATCGCTCCCTTTATGCGTCCGCGCGCGATCTCCGTGTCTGTGCGCACGTCAACCAACTGTACCGCGCCGCTGGCGATCAATTCCGGCAATTCGCTTGCACTGATGTTCTGGAAGTCTGCCACTCCTGCTGCTCCATTCTGAATGATTGATTACTGCTCTTGCCCGTGATCGCTCAACAGCCGCGAGATGCGTGTATTCGCCATCGACAGACGCTTCGCCAGCATCTCCAGGAACGCTTCGGCAAACTGGAAACGGCAGTTCGCGGAGGCGCGCGACAACGCCTCCGGGACGATCTCGATCAGCGTGACCTCGGTCTTCGCGATCACGTCGGTCGAGCGCCGCGCGTCCTTGCCGGTGAGGTGCGCCATCTCGCCGAAACAGTCGCCCTTGTGCAACAGGCTCAACAGGCGGCCCTGTTTGACCACGCGCACCGAGCCGCTGGCGATGAGGAAGAAGCTCTGTCCTTCCTCGCCTTCCTGGAGTATCGATTCGCCCTCGGACACCTTGTACCAGTCGCTGATGCGCAACACTTCCCACAGTTCGACGTCGTTGAAATCCCTGAAGAAGGCCAGCTCGCGCAAGGTATTGAACTTCTCGGTATCGAAGATCTCTTCCTGCTGCGGCACGTTGGCGCTGATGAACGCCACCAGGTCGCGCGCGAACTCGTCCCAGGTTTGATAGCGCTGCGTCGTGTCCTTGGCCATGGCGCGCAGCACGATGGCATCCATCGAGGGCGGTATCTCGGGGCGGAAAGTGCTGGGCGGTTGCGGGTCGATGTTCAGGATCTGGTAGATCATGCTGTAGCTGTTGGCCGCATCGAACGGCAGCTTGCCGGTGAGCAGGCGATACATGGTGACGCCGAGCGAATAGATGTCGGTCTGGTGCGTGAGCGGCATCTCCTTGATCTGTTCCGGCGACATGTAGGCGGGCGAGCCCACGCCGCTCACTTGCGTACTCTGCTGGCTCTCGATGACCGCCGCACCGAAATCGGTGATCTTGATGTCGCTCTCGCCGCGCAACAGGATGTTGGCGGGCTTGATGTCGCGGTGGGTGATGCCCTGGTATTGCGCGTATTCCAGCGCCTTGCAGCATTTGTAGATGATCTCGGCGATGCGCCCCAGGCCGAGCAGGTGATCGACCTCGCCGTAAATCTCCAGCGTCTCGCCCTCGACGTATTCCATCACCATGTAGTTCACGTCGCCGTCCATCACGGCGTCCTGGATCTTCACGATATGCGGATGGGAGAGTTTCCCGGCGAGCGATGCTTCGGTGAGCAGCAGCTTGCGGAAGGCCTTGGCACGGGTCTGGTCGTGCAAAACAGATAGATCGAACACCTTGAGTGCGACCTGTTGCTGGCTGAACGGGTCGAGCGCAAGGTACACCGTGCTGGTCGCACCGTGTCCCAATTCCTTGACGATTTCGTATTTACCGACCTTGTCCATGCCTGAATTCCTTGTGCCGCCCTCTCTTTGGACTATCACGTACCCTCTCCT
>JBQGEN010000249.1:0-1823 GCA_052039615.1 Sideroxyarcus sp.
CGATGTATCCGACCTGGCCGCGACCGTGAATGGTAGCTTGAATATTTTCGCGACGAGTTTCGATCCACTTCACAGGTTTTCCCAACTGCATCGAGATCCAACCAAGCAAAGCTTCTTCGCCATACACATTCAGCTTCGAGCCGAATCCACCACCGACTTCAGGAGTGATCACACGAAGTTTGTTTTCCGGAATACCGATCATCAAGGCCAGTTGTGTGCGGAGTAAGTGTGGAATCTGTGTTGACGACCAAACAGTCAATTCCTCTTCGCCTGGAAAATATCGCGCGAGCACGCCCCGAGGTTCCATCGCTATTGGCGCGAGACGGTTGTGCAAGATTCGCTGTTTGATAACGCGATCGGCCGACGCGAGTCCTGCATCGATGTCGCCTTCGCCGGAGCTCATCTTGAAAGCGATGTTGTTTCCGAAATTATCGTGAATGACGGCCGTGCCTTTTGCCGCTTCCTCGACATCCACCACCGCCGGTAAATCCTCGTAGTCGACCATGACGAGGTCGACAGCATCGCGCGCGGCATAACGATCAGTAGCAACGACGGCCGCAATTGGATGGCCGACAAAGAGTACTTTGTCGCCGGCAAGCGGTCGAAAGTCCGGCACTTTCAGATCCGGTAAAGCACTGGCGCAGGGCACTGGTCCAAGTTTTCCGGCGATATCTTTACCGGTGTAGACCGCGACTACTCCAGGTGCGGCGAGTGCTGCGCTCGTATCGATCGAACTGATGCGCGCGTGCGGATAGATCGAGCGGACGAAACAAACGTGTAACGTATCTGGCAGCCGGATATCGTCGACGTAGTGGGCCAACCCTTTGATCAGGCGGGGATCCTCAGTTCGCTTTACTCGTTGCCCGACGTATTTCGTTGCCATTAGGGGCTCCTTATCCAGCTGCTTTCTTCGCAGCGTACTCGACAGCTTCAATGATGTGTTGATAACCGGTGCAGCGACAGAGATTCCCATCGAGGCCATGACAGATCTCTTCGCGCGACGGATTCGCATTTCTATCTAACAATTGCGCAGCCGTGACGATCATTCCGGGCGTGCAGTAGCCACATTGCAGACCGTGTCGTTCCCAGAAGCCTTCCTGCACCGGATGAAGATTACCGTTCTGCGCAAAGCCCTCGATTGTCTTAACCTCTGACCCGTCAGCCTGAACGGCGAACATCGTGCACGACTTCACTGCCTGACCGTCGATCATCACGGTGCAGGCACCGCACAGTGAGGTTTCACATCCAATGTGCGTTCCAGTTAATCCGAGCACGTCTCGCAGATAGTGAACGAGCAACAAGCGAGGCTCGACGTCGCTTTGGTGAGCGACACCATTCACGCTCAAGTTGATCTTCATTGGCGACCTCTCTCTTTATTTTGCTGTTTAGGAAAGAAGAATTTCTGCCCGCAGTTTCTATGTCAGTTTGCAGGGAATGTCAACAATTTGGATCGACGGCTTTTAAACCGTGGCTTTGTGAATCTGGCGTTTTAGCCGGTGAATATTGCGGCGAACGATCTTGAGTTGAGCGTGATCGTGTGCAGCCAAAGCAGCCTCACGCTTAGTCTTTAGTTCACGAATCCGTGCTTTGATTGCCCCCTTGTCGACGCCAATAACGTCGTGGTGCTCGTGCTGTATGCCGAGCGCCTTTGCGAGCGCGACGATCAAGTGCTCCTTGTTCAGCTGGGTATAGCCTTGCACCGCTTCGTGCTCGATACCCTTTGCGATCTCGCGGAGATCCGCGACAGTCTTATGTTTGAGTTCTTCGATTGTATGAGCCATGCTGTCCTCGCTGTATGGTGATTTAGTATTTTGCGATACTGC
>JBQGEN010000250.1:0-1763 GCA_052039615.1 Sideroxyarcus sp.
CTGTGAAGGAAAAGAGAAGGCCGATAAGAATGATCGCCGCGCCGATCGCCCCGTACACCAAAGCCACCTGCTGCGTCTGCTCGATCGCCACGCCGCCGACGAAGGCACCCAGAGGTATAGCCGACCACGACAGCACCGAGATCACGCCCTGCACCCTACCCAGTAACCGATCCGGTACGATCGTCTGCCAGAGGCTGTTGCTGTTTATCTGGACCAGGATCACGAGCCCCCAGATCAACGCCCAGAGCACCAGGGCGCCCCAGTACCACCGCGTCGATGCGAGCGCAATGATGGCAACCCCCCCGAGCATCAGGGTGCCCAAAGCCACCTTGCTGAATGGCAGGCGCCTGCGCAGCGGGCCTGCCGCAAGGGCCAACGCGATCATCCCCACGCTCCCGGCCGCGTAGAGGAAACCTACCTGGCTGTCCGTGGCTCCCAAACGCTCTTTTGCGAAGAGAACGAGTTGGGCGTAGACGGTGAACCCCACGCAGTTCACCAGGGCCATCATGATGGCTACGCTGCGCAATACGGGATGACCCAGTACGCAGCGCAGTCCCTCGCCAATATCCCGTCGCAGGCTCCCGGATTCCCGCCCCGGGCCGTCCGCGTTGAAACTCGACCTGATGAGCGTCAAGCACAGGACAGAGACCAGGAATGAGAAGGCGTCGAGGACAAGCACCGTATACACCGGCACCAGAGCCATCAGCAGGCCCGCCAGCAACGGGCCAGCCACCGTCGCCGCAGAGTAGCTTGCCTGGATGCGCCCGTTGGCCGCCACGAGGTCATCCTTGCTTACCAGGCTTGGCAAGGCCGCGAACTCGGCGGTGTTGAAACAGACCCACAGCGTCGAGCTGACGAACCCCACCGCGTACACCCACCACAAAGTCAGCAGATCCAGCACGGCCAGCAGTGGGATAGTGAAGATGACGAGGGCCTGAACCGTGTCGACAAAGATCATAAGCCGCTTGCGATCCACCCGGTCGACGCCCGCGCCTATGATGAGACCAAATAACAGATATGGCAAGTATTCAGCGGCGGTAACGTACGCCAGGCTCAAGGCCGAGCCAGTGAGCTTGAAGACCAGCAATGGTAAGGCGAACACGGTGAAGGAGCTACCGAGGCTCGAAACCGTCTGCCCCACGAGGAACTTCCAGAAATCCGGGGCGAGTCTGCCCGCGCGGCGAGTATCTCGCGGACCATGTGCCGTGGACTCCCGCATAGCCGATCTTTAGGCTGTTACGGGATGGATGCTGTGCTGACCGGCGGCGAGCAGGAAGCACCCGTCAAGCTGTCTTCGTGCGGGTTCACCCCTGCTCACGCGTGATCCTCCTTAGAGGGCCGAAGTTCTATGGTCAGGATCACGATTCGGGTAAGCGCCTGGCGTCGAGAAACGGGCCGAGCTGCCCACGGTCCAGCGGATCACGCAGACGAACCAGCCATTGTGGAGAGTCGGCGAACAGGGCCGCTGCCGCCTCGACCGCGAGAGGTTTCGCGAAGTAGTATCCCTGTCCCAGGTCGGATCCCATCTGCTGGAGCAGGATGAGTTGCTCGGCGCTCTCTACTCCCTCCGCGATAGCCTTCATGTCCAGGCTGTGAGCCAGGTCTATAACCAGTTGCACGATAGAGGTGTCCTGGGCGTTCTTCCCTAATCCCGCTACGAACGTCTTGTCGATCTTGAGGTTATCGAGGGAGAACGTCCTGAGTGCGCCAAGCGAGGAATAGCCCTGGCCGAAGTCGTCGATAGCCAGCTGAACACCGAGTCG